>CALVIH010000012.1 GCA_944329445.1 uncultured Bacilli bacterium
ATCAGTAGGATCCTTTTTGTTATTATACTTGCAAAAAATAGTAAAATATTTTATAATAATGAGTATAGAATAGGGAGGGCATTATGAAAGAACTTGAAACTTTAAAAATTACTAATTCTGAAGGGAAAGAAACAGAAATAAAAGTTATTACAATTTTAAAAAAACCAGACAATGCTAAATCATTTTTAATTTATACTTTTGATGATAAGGCAGAAACGGTTGATATTTATGCTTCATTAATAAGAGAAGAAAATGATGTATATATTTTAGATTCTATTACTGAAAAAGAGGATTGGGAATTAGTACAAAAAGCTATTAAAGAACTATCTGAAGAATAGGAGTTTTACTATGAACAAAGAATATTATGATGAGTTAAAAAACGAAATAGAAGAATTTGATAAAAAAAATATTTCTAATGATATAAATGAAAGAAGAAAAAAACTTCAAAAATTTATAAATTCTAGATTTAGCGCTTATCCAGATAAAAATATTTCAGCGGTTATTGCCTTTTATGAATATACGTATAATAAAGAAGAATATAATTGGCTTAATGAACATTACACAAAAATTTTATCAGGTTATTTTCCTAAAGATAAAATAGAAAATAAATTTGACTCAATTGTAAAAGACAACGAAGGTTTATTACTTAATGCAATAATTTCTCTAGGTAATGATAACGTAATTAAAGATTTAATTAGTGTTAGCTATGAAAAAGCGAGTCAAAATAAAGATTATATATCAATATATGAATCAATAAAAAATAAATGTATTAATGTGGGTATAGATTCTAATAAATTTCTAGATATTGAGTTAAAAGATGTTGCTAAAGATGATAAAGAGATTTCTGATTTAGGAAAAAAGGTAATTCAGTCATTTGCAATTGATATGCCAAGCGCTAATCTTTTTGAACGGCAAGAAGATAATTCTTTAATGGAAGAACATGAAAAAAGAGTAGCTGCAGCTAATCAAAAAATAGATAAATTAGTAAGCGAAAGAGGACTTGATCCTAGTGTTAAACCACTTAATAAATCTATTAATTTAGATAATTTTAGCTCTAGTAATGTTAGTGAAGTAGAAAGAGAAAAAAGATATCAAGAAATAAAAGAAAATAGAAGATTAGCAGAAGAAAAAGCGGATAAAATAGTTGAACAAGCAGCAAATGAACTAAATGTAGATAAAAAAGATATTTATAAAACTTTGAACAAACAAGGGGTAAATCCTTTGAATTTAAAACCGGGTGATATTGTTATAACTTCAAATATGTTAAGACAAGTTTCAAATAATAATGCAGTAGAGCAAATGAATCAGGGTCGTTATCAAAGATTTATAAATAAATTATTCTCTAAAATTTTATTTAAAGATTCAGATATAAAAGTAGAAGTATCTGAAATTGATAGAAGTAAAAAGGTAGTAATAGCACCAGGTAATAAATCTCAAAAAATTGCAAAAGCAGAAAATGATTTAATAAAGATTCAAAGGGTTTCACAAAATGTAAAAAAATATTTTGTTGATACTAAGAATAATGCTAAAGAAGCTATAAAAACTACTATTTTAAATTTAAATGATAAACGTCAAGCTTTAACTGATAGTATAAAAGAAAATGTTTCAAATAAGCTTTATGATATTGCTGATAAAATTTCTGGTGTGCAAGAAAATCCTTATGATGTTTCAAATAAAGCTGAAATGGGAAATATATTCTTTGATAAAAATCCTTTCAAAAATGAAAATGATATCCAATTTCAAAATTATTTAAAAGGATTAAAAGATAATAAAGTTATTGCTTTATCTGGGAACTTAGTTAATCAAATTCCACATCCATTATTAGCCGAAGCTTCACATAAAAGTATGTAGAAATTTGTATTAAAAAAGATACTTTTACCATAATAATACTGGTGATTATTATGAAGAAGTATCTTTTTTTGTTGGTATTATTTATTGTTTATCTTTTTTTAGTTAATGAAAATGATGTTAGTCCTGCTATTTCTTATGAAAATGAATATGATGGTAATGTGTCTGATATAAGTGTTTCTTTTTCTAACGGAATAAATAGTAATAACATGAAAGAAGTGTTTGATAGATATAGTTCTGAATATTATGTTTATGAAATTAAGGTAAAAGATAAAAATGTTGCTGTTTCTTGTAACGACATTGATTCTTGTTTAAAAAAGGTTTACGAATCAGAGGATAAATTATTTGAAATATCATTTGCGGCAACCGGTTTTAACGTTCAAGAAATATCAATGCTAGCGTATACGGATAGTATAGTTCCGTTTTTAAACGAAAACAATTTAACTTATAAAGTTAATTAACCGAGTTGTTTATAGCTAGGGTTAATTTCTATTAAATAAGGAGCATTTTTATTAGTGGTGTTATGGTAAGTTAAATATTTAATGTTATTTTTATTTAAATAATCTATTATTTCTATACTTTCTTTTTTTCCTTCTTCATGAGGATAGCATGTAACTAGTATTATTCCTTTTTTGTTAAGCATTTTAATGTTTTTTTTGATTGCGTTTAATGTAGAGATATGATTGGTTGTTATACTTTTATCTCCACCTGGTAGATAACCTAAATTAAATAGGACTAAACTTATTTTATTTTTATATTTTTTCAAAACAATATCTATGTTTTCATGACTATCATTAATTAAAGTTACGTTATCCACAGCGTTTTTATCTAATAATTTTTTAGTGTTTTCAATCGCTTTTTTTTGAACATCAAAAGAAAATACTTTTTTTGCTAATTTAGATAACATAAGGGTATCGTTTCCATTACCGCACGTTGCATCAACAACTATGTCACCTTTTTTAATAAACTCATTACATATTAAGTTTACCCGGTTAAGAATACTTTTGTTAAATCCTTGATAAGTTCCTCTTCGTTTAAGTTCTTTATCAACGTCGTTTAGAACGCTTACTTTTTTTAACGTCCAAACCGGTGCGATTAGATCTTCTTTTGCACCATCACCAGTTAATCGATGAATAACTATTTTTTCATTTAATTCTTCGATTTGGTCACAAACTATGTTTACGTATTCTTCTTTTGTTAATAGGTGGAACGTTGTTTTTTTATAATAATTTTCAAGAGGGGTGTTTTTAAGTACGTGAAGCATATGTATTTTAATCCCTTGAATATCTAGTTTATTTAGGTGTTTAATGGTATCCATCATCATTTCATGGGTTTCATAAGGAAGCCCATTTATTATGTGTACAACTACGTTGATGTCTTTTTCTCTAAGTCTTTTAACACACGCATCAAAGCAGTTTAAATCATGACCTCGGTTTATTAATTTTAAGGTTTCGTTATGCATACTTTGAAGACCTAATTCTATGGTTAAAAAAGTTCTTTTGTTTAGATCAGACAAATATGCTAAACATTCATCGCTAATTGCATCAGGCCTTGTCCCAATGTTTATTCCAACAACGTTTGGAAAAGTTAGTACCTTTTCAAATTTCTCTTTTAAAACTTTTACGGGTGCATACGTGTTTGTGTTAGCTTGGAAATAAGCAATGTATTTTGTATCTGGCCACTTATTATTTAGCTTTTGCTTTATTTTATTAAATTGGGTTAGTAAATCATCATTTTTATCTCCTGCAAAATCTCCTGATCCTTTCGCGGAACAAAAAATACAACCACTACCATTTTTAAAGTTAGGGCATGAAAATCCTCCGTTTAGACTAACTTTAAATACCCGACATCCAAATCTTTTGGTTAAATCATAATTTAAAGTATGATAACGTTTATTATCTAAACTATATTTAAACATTTATATCACCAATCAAAATTATACCATTTATGCTTGAATTTAGAAATAAAATATAATATACTATTAATTGTTAAAGCGTTGATGAAGAGTATTAGCTTAATTTATCTTTTTAAAGAGAGTTTATGGTTGGTGTAAGTAAACAAAAGATGTTAAGTGAACTAGCTTCGGAGTTGTTATGTGAAATAATAGTAACGTAATACGGTTAACCTCGTTATTGGTTTAGAGCGTATACTTTTGTATAAATTAAGGTGGTACCGTGGACTTAAAAGTTCATCCTTTACTTGGGATGAGCTTTTTTATTTAGGAGGAAATTATGGTTGAATGGGCAAAGATAGCATTAGAGTTTATAGGTGTATTTTTAATAGTTTATTTTGGATATTATTTTTTGTCATACAAGAAAGTGGATAAGTTTAATAGGAAGAAGATGCCTATAAACATTAAATATCTGGTATTTAGGTATAATACCAACGTTGTATCTTTAGGATATAAAAAAGTTTTAAAAACACTAATGCTCTGTGATTCATTTATTATTGCGACTATTTTTACCGTAACGAGGTTTATTGATAACATATACATAAGATTATTAGTTGCTTTCATTTTGATATTTCCTTTGTTTGCTGGGGTGTATCATTTGGTTGCAATGTATTATAAAAAGGAGAGTGAATAACTATGGAATATAATTTTAAAGAAATAGAGAAAAAATGGCAGAAATATTGGGAAGATAACAAGACTTTTAAAACTGACGTATGGGATTTTTCAAAACCTAAGTTTTATGCACTTGATATGTTTCCTTATCCATCAGGAGTAGGCCTTCATGCCGGGCATCCAGAAGGTTATACGGCAACTGATATTGTATCTCGTATGAAAAGGATGCAAGGATATAACGTTCTTCATCCAATGGGATATGATTCGTTTGGCCTTCCAGCGGAGCAGTATGCGGTTCAAACTGGTAATCACCCAAGTGGTTTTACCGAAAAGAACATTGAGTACTTTACTAGCCAATTAAAGGAACTTGGTTTTGATTACGACTGGGACAGGGTAATAGCAACCTCAGATCCAAAGTATTATAAATGGACCCAGTGGATCTTTAAACAATTATACAAAGATGGTTATGCAAAATACGTTGATATGCCAGTTAATTGGTGTGAGGAGCTTGGTACCGTTTTATCAAATGACGAAGTAATAGATGGTAAGTCAGAGCGTGGCGGATATCCAGTAGTAAGAAAGAACATGAAACAACTATGCATTGACCAGCCAAAGTTTGCAGAGAGACTACTTGAAGGTTTAGAAGAAATAGATTGGCCAGAATCAACTAAAGAAATGCAAAGAAACTGGATAGGCAAGTCAACTGGTGTTGAAGTTGATTTCGAAATAGTAGGCGGGGGAAAGTTTTCTATTTACACAACTTGTATTGAAACCATTTATGGTATTACCTTCATGGTTTTAGCACCTGACGGCTCTTTAGTTAAAGAACTAATGCCTAGGGTAGAAAACAAAGAAGAAGTAAATGCTTACATAGAAGAAACATTAAAAAAATCAGACATGGATAGGACCGAACTTAACAAAGGAAAAAGTGGTTGTGAGTTAAAAGGCATTAAAGCGATAAACCCGGTTAATAAAAAAGAAGTTCCGGTGTTTATTGGAGACTTTGTTTTAGCAAACTACGGAACAGGTGCGGTTATGGCAGTACCTTCTCATGACCAAAGGGATTTTGAGTATGCTGTAGTACATAACATTCCAATGATTCAAGTAATAGATGGAAGGGATGTAAGTGAAGCAGCTTTTGAAAAACAAGATTATTTAGGTAAGGGATGCAAGCTTATTAACTCAGAAGAATTTACCGGTTTAACCGTTGAAGAAGCAAAGGAAAAAATAACCGATAAGTTAGTTAAAATGGGTGTTGCAAGAAAGACCACTAATTATAAGTTTAGAGAGTGGATATTCGCTCGTCAAAGATACTGGGGAGAGCCAGTACCAATCGTTCATATGGAAGATGGTACGGATTACTTACTTCCTGATGATGAATTACCACTTGTATTACCAGAATTAAAAGATTATAAAGGACATAATGGTAAGGCTCCTTTAGAAAATGCAACAGAATGGAAGCACTATGAAAAAGATGGTAAAAAAGGTATTCGTGAAACTTCTACGATGCCTGGTTCGGCAGGATCTAGTTGGTACTTCTTAAGATACATTGACCCTCATAATACACATGAGTTTGCGAACCAAGAGCTATTAAAGCACTGGATGCCAGTAGACTTATACATCGGTGGTCCAGAACATGCCGTTGGACATTTAATGTATTCTAGAATTTGGAATAATTATCTTTATGACAAAGGATTATCTCCGGTTAAAGAACCATTTAAAAAGTTGGTTCACCAAGGTATGATACTAGGTGAAAACGGAATTAAAATGGGGAAACGCTATCCTGAATTCGTTGTTAACCCAAGTGACATAGTAAGAAAATATGGAGCGGATACACTAAGATTATACGAAATGTTTATGGGACCATTGGAAGCCTCAAAACCTTGGAGTACGTCAGGTGTTGAAGGTGCTAAAAAATTCTTGGATAGGGTTTGGAGATTATTTACCGGAGAAAATAAAAGTTTTGATGGTGAGAATAAAAACCTTGAAAGAATATACCATGAAACTGTCAAAAACGTTACGAACGATTATGAAAAATTATCATTTAATACGGCAATAAGCCACTTAATGGTATTTGTTAACGCGGTTTATAAAGAAAGCGTATTTCCAAGGGAATATGCGGAAGGATTTATAAAGTTATTAAACCCAATATGTCCGCATATTACTGAGGAATTATGGAGCATTTTGGGGCATGATAAAACGATTGCTTATGAACCATGGCCAAAATACGATGAGGCTAAACTTGTTCAAAATGAGTTTGATATAGCCGTTCAAGTAAATGGTAAGTTAAGGGGCACTATTACTATATCGGTAGATGATACCGAAGATGTTATTAAAGAAAAAGCGTTATCTAACGAAAACGTTAAAAGACATACTGATGGTAAAGAGATAGTAAAAGTAATCGTAATTAAAAATAAGATAGTAAACGTAGTGGTAAAAGGATAACGTAAGTTGTCCTTTTTACGATTGCTTGGTAAAAAGTAATGTGTTAATTATGAAAAAAACAAAAGAAGCATTTATAAATTATATAAAACTAAAGCTGATGAATATCGTTTGGAAGCAAATATTATGCAAGTTATATCCAGCGTTCCTCTTTTTTTTACAGCAATAAATCAGCATAATTTTAAAGGTGATATAATAGATTTTATAAAATTATTAATATTATCTTCTATCCCTTTTGTAGGAGTAACGTCTATAGAAGTTGCTATTCAAAGTATTAATGGTGCAAAATTATTAAAAATATGTAAATTAATTAATGATAAAACAGGTGAAAAGATAGATTTTTATGATGCAAATATAACTGTTTCTGGGTTTCAAGATAGCGCTAAAGAAACTAACGTAGCTTTTGAATTTGATAATTTTCATATTAAAGAATGTATTAAAGATGATGTTTATAGATGTGGTCTTTATTATTCAGATGGTGGATTTACAGACTTGACTAATGAAGTAAGTGATATTATAAAAGTACATGGTAGAAAAGATAATAAGTATTTTAAGTAATAAATAGTTAGTAGCTTTATGCTACTTTTTTATACATAAAAAACTTATCATGTGATATATTTGTTATGTACATTGATGAAAAAGATAGTATCGACAATTGCGAGATAATAATAAAAGAAAAGTTTCAAAGAAAAAGTAAAGAGGATATCCGCTCTAAACCTAATGAACATGTTAAATCATTAAAATCTAAAGCACAAAGACCACAACGCTGAAGAAATAGAAAGTATAAATATAAATAAGTTTAGAAAAGAATAGAGAAAATTATCTTCTATAAATATATTTATAAAAAATTGTTAAATAAATTAATATGAGAAATGAAACGATAACAAATTGTCACCAGTTGAAATTGAAAGCTTAAGATGGTAAGTATCGTATATCTGATGTAGTTAACATTGAAGGTGCGTTTAGGATAATAGAGTTAATTTCAAGTAAAAAAGCAAGGAATGTTTTCTACTAAATGACTTTTAATAAAAAATATCAAAAAAGTGTTATAATAATAATTAAGTTTTTCTTTGAAAGATTTGGGGGGGGTAAATATATATGAATCAAAGAATCTGGACTAAAGAGGAAGATGATTATATAAAAGATAATTTTGGAAACAAAACTTTTAGTGAAATGGCAGAACATATTGGTTGTTCAATAATTACAGTTCAGAAAAGAGCGAGATTTCTAGGCTTTGATTATGAGAAAAAAACACTAAGAAGATGGAATGAAGAAGAAATAGAATTATTAAAAATAATGGCACCAAAGTATTTGAATAAAACTATAGCAAGAAAATTGAATCGTTCTATTAATGAAGTAAATAAAAAGGCTAGAGAATTAGGAGTTGAATTAATCTTTAAAAGACCAGTGTGGAAAAAATGGAAGTTGAAATTTTTAAAAGAAAATATAAATAGCCTATCATTATCTCAAATTCAAAAAGAATTAGAAGTAAACTATTATCAAATCATGGATAAACTAGATGAACTTGGTATAGAATATAACAATAATTCTTGGAGCGAAGAAGAGATAAATATTTTAACCGAATTATCTGGTAAAGTATATATAAGAGAGATTGCTAAAGTTTTAAATAGATCTGAAGGCGCTATTATATCTAAAGCAGATAAATTAGGATTAGATTATATTACTTTAAAAAAAGTTTATACAGAAAAAGAATTAAAATACATAAAAGATAATTGGGGTATTATTGCGGTAACTGATATAGCAAGAAATTTAGGAGTAAGCAGAATAATGGTTCAAACTCAAGCAGATAAAATGAATCTTCCAAAATTAGGTAATAATCCATATAGAAAATGGACTGAAGAAAAATTAATAGAATTAAAAAGATTATCTTCCAAGAAATCTATAACTGAATTAGCTAAACACTTTAATACGACCAACGATGCGATTATAACTATAGCTCATAGAAACGGAATATATTTAAATGATGATAAGATTCATTGGACTGAAGAAGATAATGCGGTTTTAAGAGAATTATCAAAGAATTTAGATTTATCAGAAATAGCAACCAAAATGAATAGAACTACTTCTGCTGTTCGTTTACAAGCAGAAAGACAAAATATTAAAATTATACCGAATAAAAAAAATACTTTAAGTGTATGGACTGAAGAAAATAATAAAGAATTAAAAAAGTTAGTTAGAGAAGGTAAATCTTTGTTAGAAATTTGTAATATAATGAATAAAAAAGATGGTATAGTGTTAAAAAAAGCCAGGGAATTAAATTTAGATATAAAAACAGAAGAACAAAGACAATGGTCTGAAGAAGAAATTGCTAGATTAAAAGAGTTATCTAAAACACAAAAAATAAGTGAATTAGTTAAAGAATTAAACCGTACGAGTAGCTCAATAAAAGCAATGGCTAAGAAATTAGGAATTAATATAATGAGTGATAGAAAAAGTTGGACTGAAGAAGAATATAAACTTCTTGAAAAATTGACTATGATTGAGAAAAAAACTCCTAAAGAAATAGCAGAGATACTTGGAAGAACTGAAGATGCAATTATTATTAAAATAAATAGAAGAGGGTTGCAAATCCAAACAAATGACAAAAGATTTTGGACAAAGGAAGAAGAAACTTTATTATCTGATTTATGGGGAACAGAATCATTTGAAACAATCGCAAAGAAATTAAACAGAACCGTATCATCAATTAAAAATAAGGCATTTCTTTTAGGCTTAGGATCTGCAATAGAAAGTAATTATAATGGTTTAACAATCAAAGATATTAGTGATTTGTTGGGTGTAAACATAAATACAGTAAGTGTAAACTGGATCGGGTTAGGATTAAAATATAAAGTTCAAAAAATATCAAAATCAAGGAGTTATAGATATGTAGAAATAAAAGATTTATATGAGTTTTTAGAGAGAAATCAAAATATATGGGACAGTAGGAATTTAGAAAAAAATATTTTGGGAACAGAACCAGAATGGTTGAAAGAAAAAAGAAAGCGAGATATAAAACAGAATCCAGATATTGAACGACCAAATTTGACTAAGCAGCAGTTAATACTTGCAAGAAAGTTCTTTTTAGAATTAAAAGAAGAAACAAAAGAACAAGAAGAATCAACTATAGATGAACAAGGCCCACAATTATCTTTAAAAAGAGGTAAAAGAAGATGAAGCAAAAATTTTATTTGACTGAAGAAATGGTAGATGAATTAAAAAATATATGGAATACTAAACCATTGTATAAGATTGCTATAGATTTCCATACAACAACAGAAACAATAAGAAAAAAAGCAAATGAGATTGGTCTGGAAGAATATAAAAGTAATCGTTGGACAAAAGAAGAGGAGGAACTTCTTCGTGAGTATTCAAAAAAATATGTTACAAAGACAATAGCAAGAAAATTAGGAAGAAGTTATTTAGCTGTTCAAAAGAAGGCCGTTAAGTTAGGTATTGAATTACATAGTACACCTGATCCATGGAAAAAATGGATGATAGATTATTTAAAAGATAATATTAATAAGCAACCTATAGGTAAAATAGAATCAATGATCGGATTAAGTTATCACTCAATATTAACTAAGTGTAAAGAATTGGGAATTGATTATGTTAAAGAAAACTGGACGGATGATGAAATAAAAATATTAAGAGAATATGCTAATAAGTGTCATTATACTGAGTTAACAAAAGTTTTGCCGAATAGAACGATTGGTGCAATTGCTGCAAAAGCTTATGAATTAGGAATTGAAACAATATCTACATATACAAAGTTAGATGATAAACAAATCCAATATATAAAAGATAATTGGGGAGATATGCCTGCTACAGAAATAGCAAGAAACTTAAAAATTAGTATTGGTATTTTAAATAGATATAAAAAGGAATTAAATCTTCCAAATACAGGACAGCAAAAAAAATGGACTGATGAGAAAATTAGTGAATTAAGAAAAGACGCTAAAATGAAAACTAGGAATGAACTAGCTAAGAAGTACAAAACATCACCTGCACAAATCTCTGCAGTTGCTAGAAAAAATAATATTAAACTGACAGATTCAAAACTTGTATGGACTGATGAATTAGTTAGTCAATTACAAAAATTAATAGACCAAGGATTAGGAATAAGTGAAATTTCAAAAGAAATGGATATGAAAGCATCATCAATTAGACAGCAAATTAGAAAAATGAAGGGTGATGAGTTTATCAATCCAAGTTCAAAAAGTAAAAGATGGATGGATGACGAAGTTAATAAATTAATTAGTTTATCTAAAATATATACAACTGAAGAAATAGCTGAAATACTTAATAAAACTGAAAGACAAATATATAACAAAGCAGTAAAACTTGGAATTCAAATAAATAGAAATAAACAAAACTTATGGACTGATAAAGATACTCAAACACTAATTAATTTACATGATAATTATGAACTTCACATTATTTCAAAAATTATGGGGAAATCTGAGGCAATAATTCGTGAAAAAGCACAAGTTTTAGGATTAAAATTAAAATTTAAAGAAAGAACAGCTTGGTCTTTAGATGAAGAACAATTATTAAAGGAATATGCAAAAAATTATACGATAAATGAAATTGCATATATTCTAGGACGTACTACTTCGTCAGTTAATGCAAAATTAAGATATATGGGAATTAAAGCTGTTCAAAGTTCGAGGTTTTGGACAAAAGAAGAGGAAGAAGAATTAAAAAGACTATCAGATGATTTTTCAATAGAAGAAATTGCTAAAAAAATGAATAAATCTTATGATTCTATTGTTGCAAAATCATATCAATTGGGAATAAGAACAAAAAATTATTCTAATAAAAGATGGACAAAGGAAGAAGAAACAGAATTATTGGAGTTACTAACTTCCTATTCATCATTTGAAGTTGCAGAAATATTAAACAGAAGTGAAGAAGCGATAGCTTTAAAAGCGATTAATTTAGGGTATAATATTGATTCAAAGCATAGAAAATGGACAGAGGAAGAAGAAACTATGTTATCTGATTTATGGGGAACAGAATCAATAGAAAATATTGCTAAAAAGTTAAACAGAACTGTTTCTTCGATTGTAAATAGAGTATATGTTCTTGGGCTTGGATCTCAAATTGAAAATAATTATGATGGACTTAGAATTCAAGATATTTCTGATATATTTCAAGTTAATAGAAATGTTATTTTAACGTCATGGGTAAGTTTAGGATTAAAATTAAGTTTTAGAAAAAGATCAAATTATAGTGTATATTCTTATGTTCAAATAAAAGATTTATATGAATTTTTAGAGAAAAATCAAAATATATGGGATAGTAGAAATTTAGAAAAAAATCTTTTAGGAATTGAACCTGAATGGTTAAAGGAAAAAAGAAAACGAGATATGGGACAAAATTCAGGTGTTGAACGACTAAATTTAACAAAACAGCAATTAATACTAGATAAAAGTTATTATTTGGATTCAGAAATGTCAAAAGAGAATACGGAGCTTAGTGAAAATACGATTACTCCTAGATTAATTAAAATAAAAGATAATAAAAAAAGGTGATTACTATGAAAGGAACAAAGCGGGAATTTACAGAAGAGGAAATACAATATATAATTAATAATTGGGGAAAAGAGTCTGCTCATAGCATGAAGAAAAAGTTTAATTGCTCATGGTATGCAGTTTGTAAGGTAGCAGAAAAGCATGGATTAGAAATACCTAAATCTAATGAGTGGACAAACGAAGAGATTGAAACTTTAAAATTATTATCTGATAAATATCATTATTCTGAAATAGCAAAAATTATGAATAAAACAGAAAATGCCATTTATATAAAAGCAAGAAGATTAGGAATAACTTTAATACAAGATAGAAGAAAATGGACAAAAGAGGAAGAAACCATGTTATCTGATTTATGGGGAACTAAATCTATTGAAGTTATAGCAAAAACTATGAAGAGAACCGTTTTTTCATTAAAGGTTAAAGCAGTAAGAATGGGGCTTGGACCTATGGTTAGAAATAATTATGATCTTATTACAGTATCTGATATGTGTGATTTGCTTAACGTTACTCGTGATAGAATTACAAATACATGGATTAATTTAGGGTTAAATTTAAAAAAGAAAAGGTTAACTAATAATATGTCATATTATGTAATTACATGGAATGATTTGATGGATTTTTTAGAGAAAAATCAAAATGAATGGGATTCAAGATGTGTTGAAAAAAATATGCTTGGTACTGAACCAGACTGGTTAAAAGAAAAAAGAAAACGAGATATTGAAGAAAATCCTCTTTGGTATCGTAAGTGGACAGAAGATGAAAAAAAGCAGGTAGAAAATTTATTTAAATCTGGTAAGGATTATTTAGGAATTGCTGAAATTATAAATAGAAGTGAATGGTCAGTTGCTAATTTGCTTAGGAATATGGGTTATAGTTATATGCTTCCACAATTTTGGAAGGGTAAGGAATTAAAATATTTAAAAGAAAATTATAAAGATATGACTTATTCAGAAATCGCAGAGGAACTTGGAAGAACAACTAAAGCAATTGGTGCTAAAGCCGAAGAACTGGGTTATCAAAAAAGACTTATAAAATCAAAAAATAATGGTGGTGAAAGTAATGGCTAGGAAATTATCATTAGATGAAACAAAAAAATGTTTAAAAGCATGGCGAGAACTTGCTGATAAAGAGGCATTGGAAGTTTTAATGATCAGCAATGGTGGATTAGTTGGGTACATTGCTAAAAAATATTTAGGAAAAGGTTTAACTTTTGAAGAATTACAGTCAGCTGGTAACGAAGGTTTATTAAATTCAATTAATAAATTCGATTATAATGAAAGAGCAATTGAAGGATTTAGTACTTATATTTCTACAGCAATTGAAAATCAAATTAGGATGGAATTAAGAAAATATAACAAACATAGTCATGTACTAAGTTTTGATCAACCAATAGGTCAAAATAAAGATGGAGATGAACTTAAAATCGAAGACATTGTTGGTACTGATGCCGATCAATTAATAGATGATATAATATCCGAAATGAAAATAGATATTGTTCGGGATGCCCTACAATGTTTAACATCTAGAGAACAACAGATCATTTTATTACGATACGGACTTGATGATGTACATAGAAAAACGCAAGATGAAGTGGCAAAGATGTTTGGATGTTCCCAGACTACAATTGCAAAACAAGAACAAAGAGCGTTGACAAAAATGAGACATCCTAGAAATACAAGAAAATTAAAAGATTTTATAGAAGAATAAAAAGCAGAAAAAAATCAAAAGAGGTTTAAATAAACAAAAGTCAAAAAAGTAATAATTCAAAGAAAAAGTAAAGAAGATATAAAAATGGTAAACAAAATAAGTAAAGGAGGCTTATTTTGTTTTATTTTGTAGTAAAAAATGTTATAATATGTAAAGAAGATTTATCCATAATAGAAATAGGTGATTAACTTGAACATAAATGGATTAGATATTAATTATATAGATTTTGGTAATAAGAAAAAAGATGCAATTGTTTTGCTTCATGGATGGGGACAAAACATTCAAATGATGCAAATGCTAGGTGAACCATTTAAAAAGGATTATCGAATCATTATATTAGACTTTCCTGGGTTTGGATTGAGTCCTGAGCCAAAAAAGGTAATGGACGTAAATGATTATACCGTTATGGTTGAAGAGCTATTAAAAAAACTAGGAGTTAAAAATCCTATATTAATTGGTCATTCGTTTGGTGGTAGGGTATCAGTTAAGTATGCATCAAGAAACGAAGTGAAAAAGGTTATTCTTTTATCTCCGGCTTTAAAAGGTCATGATAAAAAAGGATTGAAAACCAAAGTTTTAAAATTTTTAAAAACGGTTCCTGGAATAAAGAACTTAGAGAGTTGGGCTAAAAACCACATAGGTTCTCGGGATTATAAGGCCGCTAGTCCAATTATGAAACAGGTTTTGGTAAAAACCGTTAACGAGGATTTATCAGGGGATGCAAAAAAAATAAAAGCTCCAACCATTTTGATATATGGAGATTTGGATAGTGAGGTTCCAGAAGAGGATACCAAGGAGTATGAAAGACTAATACCAGATTGTGGACTTATTCTTTATGAAGGATGTACACACTATGCATACTTGGAAAGATTACAACAAACGATAAATATAATTAGAAATTTTATAAAGTAAGGATGTGCATAATATGTTTTACATAAGTTTAATACCATTTATAATTTTGCTTATCTATGATTTGAAAAACTCACTTCATATGGCACAACAAAATTTATATAATGATGATCACCGGTTTTTAAAGTGGACGATTAAAGACATCATGGCACTTAGAACTCCATTTAAATGCTCTTTGGTTGTTTTGGTGACTTATTTGATTCTAAACGTTTTTAATTTAGAGTCGAAGGTTATTACAAGTATTTATTTCTTCATTGTATGCTTAATCATATTCATAATTAAGGTTAGGGAAAACAGATCAAAGGATACAAAGATAAAGTTAAAGGTTACCGCAAGGGTAAAAAGACTTATATTTACTAACGTAGTGCTTTTTGTATTATTATGTGTTGGGTTATGTTTTGTTAAAAACATAAATTTGATTTATTTGATTTTGTTTTTGTATGATATGCTTTTAAACTTTGTTGTTATGCTTGCTATAATAATTAACAAACCGGTTGAAAAAATGGTTTATTTATCATATAAAACTAAGGCCGTTAACAAATTAAAAGAAATGAAAAACCTTAAGGTAATTGGTATTACGGGTAGTTATGGTAAAACTAGTAGTAAGAACATTTTAAGTGATATTTTAAACGTTAAATATAATGCTCTCCCTAGTCCTAAAAACTTTAATACACCATATGGCCTTATAATAACGGTTAACAATCATTTGGATAAATTTGACGATATTTTAATTGCAGAAATGGGTGCTTACAAAGTAGGTGAAATTAAAGAGCTTTGTGATTTAGTTAAACCTAAGTATGGTATTTTAACTAAAATAGGTACTGCTCATATAGAAATATTTGGATCACAAGAAAATATTCAAAAAGGAAAATTTGAGCTTATAGAAAGTTTACCAAGTGATGGTGTTGGCGTTTTAAACGGAGATGATGAATTACAAGTTAATTACAAGTTAAAAAATAATTGTAAGATATTGTGGATAGGTATTGATAATAAAGACGTTGACGTAAGGGCAACCGACATTAAGACATCTAATAAAGGTACAACGTTTAACGTCATATTTAAAGGTGATAAAACCAAGTATCCGTTTACAACCAAATTATTAGGATATAATAATATATACAACATATTAGCATCACTTGCTTTATCAAAGGAGTTTGGTTTAACTGTAGAACAAATGAAAAAAGCTGTTTTGGGTGTTAAAAGCGTTGAACACAGGTTGGAATTAAGACGGGCTGGTAACATTACTTACATAGATGATTCTTATAATTCAAACCCAGTTGGTTCAAAGATGGCTTTAGAGGTATTAAAGGATATGCCAGGAATTAGAATCGTCATGACGCCTGGAATGGTAGAACTTGGTGATAAGTCGTATGAACTTAATAAAAAGTTTGGAACTTATATGAAGGATACTTCTGACATAGTAATATTGGTTGGAGAAAAAATAACCAGACCAATAAGGGATGGGCTTAAAGAAGTAAAGTACAACGATAAAAACATATACGTTGTTAAAAACACAAAAGAAGCGTTTAATCTTGTAAAAAGTTTATCCAATAATAAGGAAACTTATTGTTTAATAGAAAATGATTTACCTGATATTTATAACGAATAGGAGTTGATATAATATGAAAATAAGAGTTGGAGTTTTATACGGGGGAAAAACAACAGAACATGAGGTTAGTATAATAACCGCAGTACAAGCAATGGGATTTTTAAACAAGGATAAATATGATGTTATTCCCATGTATTTAACAAAGGAAAACGAGATGTATACTGGTGAGCCTTTAAAAGAGATGGATGTCTATAAAGAAACGGAACTTTTAAAGCGTTATTGTAAAAACGTTGTATGCTATAGCAAGGATGGTGCTTTAGTATTACAGAATAAAAAAGGTTTATTTAAAAGAACGATCGCAACGGTTGATATTGTAATTCCTTGCGTTCATGGATACAACATGGAAGATGGTAACGTTCAAGGTATGTTAGAAACTTACGGAATTCCTTATACTGGCAGTGATATATATGGTTGTACGGTTGGTCAGGACAAGGTTTTCCAAAAACAAATCCTAGAGGCTGAAAAAGTACCGGTTACCAAATATACTTGGTTTTATGATAATGAATACTATGAGGATGAGACCAAGATCTTAGAAAATATTAAAAAGGTTGGATACCCAGTAATCGTTAAACCAGCAAGACAAGGAAGTAGTATTGGTATTAAAATTGCTAATAACGAAGACGATGTAAAAGAAGCAATTGAAGATGCGATTAAGTATGATGATAAGATATTAGTTGAAGAAGTAATAAGTAATATGACAGAACTTAATTGTAGTGTTTTAGGCTCTAATAGTTTTATGGAAACATCTGCGATTGAACAAGTTATGGGAAAAGATGAAATTCTGTCCTTTAATGATAAGTACATTGGAAGTGGTGCCAAAAAGGGAGCTGCTAAAAAGATGGGAGCATCAAAGGGAATGGTATCAGCTGATCGTGTTATTCCAGCGGATATACCAAAGAAATTAGCAAGCGAAATAGAAGAAACTTCTAAAAGGGCGTTTAGAGCACTAGGAGCATCTGGTGTTGTAAGAATTGATTTCTTATATGATAAAAAATCAAAAAAGTATTATGTAAATGAACTTAATACAATACCTGGATGTTTATCTTTCTACTTATGGTTGCCACTAAATAAAGAGTATGATGAGCTTTTGGATGACATGATTAATATAGCGGTTAAACGTTATAAAAAGAAACTAAAGAAAACAACGATATTTGAATCAAATATTTTATCAACCTTTGATGGTACTAAAGGTACTAAGGGAATAAAAGGTAAATTAAGACATAGATAAAAAGTCAAATATAGAAGAAGACCTAATTAATTAGGTCTTCTTATTCTTCTTGGTTGTTAACATCATGTTGTTCTTTTTTCTCTACTTCTTCATAGTATTCTTTTCCATTTTCCATGGTTTTAACTTTCTTTTCGATAACTTCGTTACAATTACAATCTTTACAACCTTTTTTCTTATCTTTATTTTTCATGTTAATCATCCTTTCTTTAATAGAATTAACAACATTTAGTATTTTATGCATAAAATTAATCTTAAATAAAATAAAAAAATCTCAATTAATGAGATTTTATTTTTTTATGGCGGAGTGAGAGGGATTTGAACCCTCGCGCCAGTTACCCAGCCTACACCCTTAGCAGGGGCGCCTCTTCAGCCTCTTGAGTATCACTCCGTCTGACAAAATTAATTTTACACTATATTAATTAATTGGTCAAGTAATAATCGTTATTATTCTTTGTATCCTACACATAATTTGAATAGTGAAATATCAATCTTATTATATAATATGTCAAATACTTTAGGAGACAATAAAAGACTTGATAAGTATGGTAATATAAAGCTTAAAATATATGTTACAGAAACTACTATAATTGCGGTTAAACTTCCAGGATTTTCTTTTATGGTTTCATTAAAACCGTTCGATATGCACATAACAACGAACAAAACAAATAATAATCCTAGGATAGGTGATATGTATCCATATAACATTCTTATGAAATAACTTCCGAAGTTTGCTATGTAAGAAATTATTATTAGTATACATTTAATTAAAAAGCATAATAAAGTCTCAAGCATTACCCCAATAACACCAATCAACTTTCTTATTTTTGGCATTTTTGCATACTTAAACCACTCTTTAAAGTACTGCCATTTTGTTACGGTTTTTTCTTCGTATACTTGATCTTTAGTATCTTTTTCGTAGGCTTGCTTTCTTTGGGTGTACCTGTTATAGTTTTCTTTTATTTTCTTTTTTAAATATTCATCATAGTCATATCTTTTAACCGGATCAAGCAAGACCTCTTTTGCTTCGTTTATTTTAGAGGACATGTTAACAGCTTCTGCATCTTTATTTATATCAGGATGCCATTTTTTCATTTGTTTTTTATAAGCTGATTTAATCTCATCCTCACTAGCGTCTTGTTTTACCCCTAGAAGGTCATAATAGTTAAAGTTATTATTCATAATATCACCATACATATTATAACATTTTACTTTACGTTTAACAAAATTCTATTTTTTTATTAATGTTAATTAATGTATAATAAAAATAGAAAGGTAGGGACATGATGAAGGATTTAAAAATATTTCAGTATGGTTGTGGTAAAATGAGCGTTTACACCATGCGCTACGTAACGGAAAATGGTGGAAAAATAGTAGGGGCGGTTGATATAAATCCAAATGTCATTGGAAAAGACATTGGAGAAATAATGGAAACCGAAAAAACTGGTGTGATAGTAGAAGATGCAAAAAAAGCAGAGGAGTTGTTAAATGAATTAAAACCAGATTGTGTAATTGTTACAACGATGAGCTTACTTGAGGATGTAAAAGATGCGCTTTTAACTTGTGCAAAATGTGGTATTAATGCCATTACTACTTGTGAGGAAGCTTTTTATCCAATGAACTCTAATCCTAATTTAACCAAAAAGATTGATGCGTTAGCGAAAGAAAATAATTGTACGATAACTGGTAGTGGTTACCAAGATGCGTTTTGGGGTAATTTAATTACTACTTTGGTTGGATCAAGTCATAACGTAACAAAAATAAAAGGAAGTTCTTCTTATAACGTAGAAGATTATGGTATTGCTCTTGCAAAAGCTCATGGGGCTGGTCTTACCAAGGAAGAATTTGAAAAAGACGTAGCAGCCATGGATGAAATATCTGATGAGGAAAGAAGAAAAATTATTGAAAGTGGAAAGTATCAACCATCTTATATGTGGAACGTAAATGGTTGGTTGTGCGATAAACTCGGATTGACGGTTGTAGGTCAAAGTCAAAAATGTGTGCCACAATTTAATGACTATGACATAGAGTCAAGTACTTTAGGAATGACCGTAAAAACCGGTATGGCAACTGGTATGAGTGCGGTTGTTACAACAAAGACTAAAGAAGGTATTACTTTAGAGACGGAATGTATTGGAAAAGTGTATAATAAAGATGAATTTGATAGGAACGAATGGACCGTTTATGGTGAGCCAGATACAACGCTTGTTATTGAAAAACCTAATACCGTTGAACTTACTTGCGCAACCATCGTAAATAGAATTCCTGACGTAATAAAAGCTGAAGCTGGCTTTGTTCCAACTTCACGTATGGGAGAATTAAAAAACATTATTTAACGTATTAAAAAGGCAACCTAGGTTGCTTTTTTATTTATTACATAATAAGTTTTATGCCCGTTCACTGTTTTGTTTTTTTCATATTATAAAATGGTGATTAACATGTTTAAGTTCATCAAGGAACAAATAAGCATAATAAAAAGAAGGGATCCAGCGATTAAAAGTACTTTAGAAGTATTTTTATATCCTTCTTTTAGAGCACAAATATACCACAAAATATCTAAATTTCTTTACAATCATAAAATGTATTTTTTAGCACGTTTAATATCAGAATTTGCCAAAAGAAGAACGGGAATTGAAATTCATCCAGGTGCAACGATAGGTAAGGGTTTGTTTATTGATCATGGAACTGGTGTTGTTATTGGTCAAACAGCGGTTATTAAAGATTACGTTACGATGTTTCATGGAGTAACACTTGGTGGTACTGGAAACGAAAAAACTAAAAAAAGACATCCTACCATTGGTAATAACGTATTTATTGGAAGTGGTGCGAAAGTTTTAGGAAATATTACTATTGGCGATAACGTAAAAATAGGGGCAAACGCAGTAGTGTTAAAAAATGTAGAAAAAAATAGAACCATAGTAGGAATACCAGGATACGTAGTAAAAGAAAATGTAGAAAAAGATAAATAATAGTCATAAATATATTGATTTTATTTTCATATGATATATAATGATAGTGACGTTTTTGCAAAGAAGTTATATATTTTATACCTACTGGATAGAAATATCTGGCTTTTTTGCTGTGGAAGGAGAGTGATATGTCGTGGCTTTAACCGAAAGCGAGTTAAAGAAAGAAAAAAACTACCTTGAAAAAACATCAAAGGAAATATCTGAGCAAATAGATATTTTAGGAAAACAAATTCATGTTAAGGAAAGCGAGTTAACTGAGTTTAAAAAAGTTTTGTGGGAGGATAAAGGTAGCATCGATAAGGTTGAGATGCAAACTGGCCTTATGTCATCGGAACTTGAAGCAGGATTTATGCTAATGAAGATGGAGTATTATAAAAAACTTTTAAAAGTAGAATATTCGCCGTACTTTGGAAGGGTTGATTTTAAAGAAGATAATGAGGAGTTAAAACCAATATACATAGGTCTTACTAACGTTGAAAAAGATCTTAATTATTTCGTTCATGATTGGCGAAGTCCGATTGCAAGCTTATTTTATGATTACGGAATAGGGCCTTGTAAATATGAAACACCAGATGGGGACATAACTGGTTATATGTCTTTAAGAAGGCAATATAAAATAGAAAATAACAAGTTGATAAGGGTATTTGATAACGATTTAAACGTGGTTGATGAGTGTTTGCAAGAAGTTTTATCGGAAAGTTCATCAAGTAAAATGAAAAACATAGTTAACACCATTCAAAAAGAACAAAACGAAATAATAAGAAACGTATCAAATAAACACCTTATAGTTCAAGGAATTGCAGGTTCAGGAAAAACATCGGTCGCGTTACATAGGATAGCATTTTTGTTATATAAGATAAAAAATTTAAAATCTTCTAACGTACTTATCTTTTCACCAAACAACGTGTTTTCTGAATACATTTCAAACGTATTACCAGAACTAGGAGAGGATAATACGGGTGAAACTACCTTTCATGAGTTTGCGATAAGTTATGCTAAAGAGTTTAAGAAAACAGAAACTTTTACGGATTTTATTGAAAGGTTTTACACCGGAAAAGAAGCTAATCCAAAGCTAGTATCATTTAAACTCTCAAAGAAGATGGTAGACGTAATAGATAATTATGCAAAAGAGCTAGAAAATAGCATAAGAATAACTGATGATATTGAACTTAAAATAGAAACCATAGAAAAAAGTTATTTAAATAAGCTTTTAAAAGATAAGTATGATAGACTTCCATTATTTGAAAGAATAGATAAAATGGCTGAGCACTTATGTGATAAAACTGGTGTTAGTTATGGCAAGGGAAAGCGGGGGTTTATAAAGCAAATTAAAGAGCGCTTAAGTATAAAACCAAATTTTAAAAAAATATATGAAGATTTATATAAGAGTAACGCTTTTATAAGTGAGTATAAAAAGGAAGAATCTCTTAAGTTAAACACAAAGGAAATTAAGTATGAGGATGCGCTATGTTTTATATATTTAAAGGGATTGTTAAATGGTTTTCCATACAGCAATTTAATTAGGCAAATAGTTGTTGATGAGGCACAAGATTATAACGAAATGCAATACATAATTTTAAGCAAGATATTTAAAAGAGCATCATTTACTATTTTAGGTGATGTAAACCAAACAATTAATCCATACATTAAGTATGATACGTTAGAAGTATTAACTAATATTTTAAATGAAAATAGTAAATACGTAGAGTTAAATAAAACGTACCGTTCTTCAAAAGAAATAATAGAATACACTAATAAAATATTGGGCTTGAAATACGTAAGTGCGATAAGAAAAGAAATCAACATACCAGTTAAGTTTAGGGATGATATAAAACAAACAGAAAACGACATATTAACTTTAAAAGAAAAATATAAATCAGTTGCAATAATTACTAAAAGCAAACAAGAAAGTGTTATGCTGTATGAAAGATTAAAAGAAAAAATAGAAGGTATAAGTTTAATGGAAGATAGTGATAAAGAATTCAATAAGAATTTAGTTATCGTACCAAGTTATCTTGCCAAAGGATTAGAGTTTGACGCCGTAATATCATACACTGACAAAGAAAACATATACAACAAAAATGAACGATATTTGTTCTACGTAGTTGCAACAAGATGTCAACACGAATTGATAGTATATAATCCCCCAAAAGCATTTAATTAAATGCTTTTTTTCGTTTTACACAGTTTTTTTAAAACCTTGACGGGGGGGGGGTATTTGATATTATAAACATAGAAAATATTAAAATAAGAAGGTGTAAAAGTGGAAAAAGAAAGAAGGATAAGCGTGAAGTGTAGTAAGTGCAATTATGAAAATAAGGATACAAGTAAGTATTGTGAAAATTGTGGAGCTGATTTGAAAGAACAAATTAATTTAGAAAGTAATATTAATAATAATAATTTTTACCAAAATGAAGGTCAGTATCAAAATAATAATAGCATGAATACTTTAGAAAATAGTAATACTAATATTTTTGATGCTAATACTTTTAATGGTTCAGCAAATAATAATTTAAATTATACTAGTAATGAATTTAAGATAATGTCTGAACGAAATATTATAAATGAAACTCAAGACATTAATAATACATCTATGCGGTCACAAACAAATCCAAATATTTACCAACAGTCCGTTAATTTGGTTAATACACAACCAAATAATATAAATAGTAACGAGAAGGAAGTTGTTGATAAAAAAACAAAGGTATCATTCATTATAGGTATAGTAGCGATAATTCTATCTTTCCTACTAAATATTTTTGTAATACCATTATCAGTAGTGGGATTAGTGTTTGGAATAAAAAGCAAAGATAAATCAAAGAAAAAAATAATAGGTATTATATTAAATATACTAAGTATGGTTATTGCTATTATTCTTATCATAGTCGGTATAATATTGAATTTATCTGGTGAAACAAATACATATTATGGTAGTGGTTATGAGTTAGAATATAATAAAAACTGGACTATTACTGAATTGTCTGATGGTCAAGCATCATTGCAATATAGATATCAAAATTCATATTTAGTTCCAGTAGGAAAAAGTACATTAACACAATATACAAATAATTTAAATTGTGATTTTGAAGAAAGCAGTTGTAAAGAAAGTTTATATAATGAATTTTATGATTATTGGAGCACCAACATGCTAAGTAATTCATTATATTTATATAAAGGCACTAATTTATTTATGAAATTAAAAGATGATATTTATTATGCTACATATGATTATGGTACCTCTAAAGATAATATAAGAGGTAAGAATTATTTGATAGTTTCTAAAGAAAAAGATATTATATTATCTTTTATGTCTAACGCTGAAGCCGAAAATGTAAAAATGTTGGATAGGGAGATAATTAAATTATTTAAACAAATTAATATAGATGACAATTCTAATGTAAATGTGATTGAAGATGATGAATTAGGCGAAATGTTAGATTCAATGAGTAACTGGAATAGATACGCTGAATTAAGAAGTGGAACTTTAGGCAAAAAAGCTAATATTAATGGTGGATGGCGAATATTAAGTGATTCAGAACAATATTGGGAATTCAAAGATGGAAAGTTTTGGTGGTATAAGTCAGTTAATGATTTAAATGATAATTATTGGTACGGAACAACTGAGATTAAAACAGGGTTAGTAGGTTTAAAGTCTATTGGTTTAGATGAAACTAATCTTAAAAGAGTTCTATCAATGGGAAATGGTAAGATAGGAGAAAAAGATATATATACTGTAATTTGTAAACCAACAAAAATAATATCTGATGGAGAGGATAAAAGTTCTACCAATATTCCAGAAGATTCAGAGTGGAAATATGTCTGGATAATAGTAAATCACGGAGATGAAGGAATCGAAGGTCAGGTTGCGGATTATAATGGTTCTTTCACAATTGATACCTCTTATTATGTAAAGATAAAAGATTAATTAAAGGTGAGGGTATATGAAAATGAAATGTGATAAATGTTATTTTGAAAATAGTGATTCAAATAAATTTTGCGAAAATTGTGGGAATAATTTAATGATAAATAATATAAAAGAAAACAAAAATAATTTGGAAAATGATATTAACACACAGTTAGATAGATATAAAAAAATTTCAAAATATTTGAGTAATAAGATAGTTTTATTTTTATTTTTAATTATATTTGGTTTAACATTTATATATTCGCTTATAAGTGCATATGTTGATGCCTCACAATGTGAACCTGGTGGATGTAGTGGATTTTTCATTATTTTTATACCTATAATTGCATGTATATATTCAATACCATTATTTGTGGGTCTAATATTAAGTTTAATAAATCTTGCAATAAAAAAACACATAATGTTAATATTAGAAATTATATCTTGTGTATTTTCTTTGAAAATCCTTTTATATGCAGGTTTTGTGGAAAGCTATGATAGATTTATGATATTTAAATATATAATTGTAATATTAACAGTTATTTTAATTATTATATGTCTATTAAAGTTTATATTAAGTATTTATTTGAATTTAACGAAAGGAAAAAATAATGTTTTTTTGAAATGATTATTAAATACATGGAGTAGATGTTATGGAATATAATTTTGATAATAATGATATAAATAAAAAAAATATAGAAAATACTAGTAAAAAAAGAAAGATAGAAATTCTAATAGGTGGTTTATGCATTTTATTATTTGGATGTTTTTTGACGTTCATTACCTTTTTCTTTTTTGGACCTTTTTTAGGTAGCCCATTTTTAATTGGTGGAGTAGTTTTTATTTCAAATTACGTTTTTAATAATAAAATTATAAAAATTGTTATGAGTGTAGTACTTAGTATATTATTCATATTATTAATATCAATTGCTGCATATTTTTTTTGGTCTAGACCTGGTAAAAAAGACACAAGAAATATTATGGAAGAACAAAAAAAGTATTTTTATTATTCTTTAGAAGATTATACATACACTTATGAATATTTTGATGACATTTGGTGTAAAAATGGTGTTCGTTGTTATCAGTATAAAAGATATAAAATAGATTTTTATGATACCCTTGGTAAAAAACAGCAAATTATTATAGATGGTGATGATACTTTTGAAGAAAGCCTATCGTCATCAATTGAGACTTATTTAAATAGCAAATTTAAAATATATGAAGAAAAAATAAATAAAAAAATAGAAAAAAGTGAATTATATGAGTTTTTAGATAAAAAAAGAAATATTAATGCAAATGATGAATTTTTTATTAATTCTTATATTGATCTTTCTAAAATAGATGACACCATTAATTATAGTGATATACAAAAAGGTGTTTATTTAAAAAGTCTTGATTTCAAAAACCTTAAAGAAAATAATATTAAGGCAGAATTGAGAAGTTTTATTAAACTAAATTGTTCTATTAATGATATAAAAAAAATAGAAGATTATTTAGTGGATATTTATGGAGAATATTTAAAATTATTTGAATATGATAATATTCAATATTCATTTGATATTTATGATATCGAAAATAAAAATATTGAATATATATTAAAAATTGATAATTCAAATAATTTTTATTGGGAAGTTGAGGAGAAATAAAAATGAAATGTATTAAATGCAATTATGAAAACAGTGATATAGCTAGATTTTGTGGAAAATGCGGAGCTGATTTAAGAAAGAAAGTTAATGTGGTAGAAAAAAATGGTTTGAGTAATAAAAAAGTTTTTACTATTTTGTTGATAGTATTTTTGATATTGGTAGTAGGCATATTAATATTATTGTTAAATAATAAGAATGATAATGATTTGGAAGATAAAAAGATAATAATAAAGTTTGAAAAGAAGAATTTTGTTAAAGATGGTTTTGTAATAGATCATTATCAAGATAATAAAGTGTATGAATGTAGTTATATGGTACCTAAATATATGATTAAGGATAGTAATACTCTTAAAGGAGCAAGTTATTTGTTTCAAAATAAAAATTATAAGTTAGTAATTAATTATAATTATTATGAAGATGAAAATGATTTGAAATATTTTAAAGGTAGTGAAGAATTTAAAACTGGAAAAAATTATAGTTATTACAAAAGTGATAGTTTAATTAAAGTATACTTTAAAAATAACAAAAATATGTACCAAACTGTTGAAATTTCAGTACTTAGTTTAGATGGTAGAGATTATGCTCTAGATAAATCATACAAAAATTTATTATCTGATATGAATATAAAAAGTGTAAGTAAAGAAAAATATTCTATTACTAAAAACAATAATAATTATGAAGGAAATATAAATTATAATTATTATATTGATGAAGATAATAAAATGACTGTTAAAGCTAGTTATAAGGTTTCTAGTGATAAATATGGAAGTAATTATGATAGTGCTAATGCAGACTTTCAATTATACATTGATGATTCTAAAATAAACTTTTATGAAGGTGAAATAACTAGAGATTTATCTTCGGTAAAAGATCAAAGTAAAATAAATATTTATTTTTTAAAAGAAAGTAATTTAGATTTAAAGCAAGATGCGGTAACTTCTTTAGTATGGGCTGTTAATCAAACCGCTTTTACAAATGTAAATGAAGATAAGGTAAATATATCAATAAATAACTTTAATTATAATGGATATGAAATTAACTATTATCATATTAAGTCTGATAATAATAGCGCACATAATGAAAGAATAAAAGCTTATTTGAAAATTAAGGATGACTTATACTATGTTGTTCAAATATATGGTGGAGATTCAAAAGAATTATCTTTAGACATGTTAAAGGAATTTTTACCTGTTGAGATTATAATAAAGTAGTGTAATTATGAAAATAATAAATTAAATAAGTATTATGAAATTTACGGAGTAATATATGAGAAAGTGTGATAATAAAGTATTACTTATAAATCCGGAAGATTCAAGGAACAAACTTAACTTCGAAGGAATAATTGTAAATGAGCCTCTGGATTTAGAGGTTATATATACAGTTTTAAAAGATAATAATATCAAAGTGTATTTTTATGATTTCTTAATAAGTCAAAAACAAACCCTTTATGAAGTAATAAAAAAACTAAATCCGAATTATATTATTGCAAACGCTAATGTAAATCAGATACCTTTTGTTTTTGAATATTTTGAAACCGCAAAAAAAATAGATAGTAATATTAAAACTATATTAACAGGCAATTATGTTGAACATAATTATAAAAGTATAAAGTCTAAATATTTAGACTTTATTTCAAGATCCTATGATCCTAAATGTATACTAAATATAATAAATAACAAAAAAATAAAAGATATTAATGGTTTATGTTATAAAGAAAAAGGCGTATGGAATTATAATAATCTTACATCTTATGATATTAATGAACTACCGTTGGTAAACAGAACTCATTTTTATAAAAATAAAGATAAATATAGATATTTAGAATTGTTAGGCGCATGTCAAATTAGAACATCATATTCTTGTCCTTATAATTGTAATTTTTGTTATAGAACCTCATTAAATTGTGGAAAGTATAAAGCTAAAGATATAACAAAGGTTGTTGATGAAATAGAAAGTATAAAATCTGATAATATATATATTGTTGATGATGACTTTTTATTTAATAAAAAAAGGTTATATACTTTTGTCGAAGAAATTAAAAAAAGAAAAATAAAAAAACAGTATATATGTTATGGAAGAGTGGATTTTATAATTAACAATAAAGACATCATAAAACAGTTAAAAGAAATAGGTTTTTACTATATACTAGTTGGGTTAGAAGCTATAAATGATAATTTTTTAAATGATTATAATAAGTTGATAGGAGAAGAAAATAATAAAGAATGTGTACGATTTTTAAATGAAATAGGTATTAATTGTATGGGAATGTTTATAATTGATTTAAATTTCAAAAGAAAGGATTTTTTTAATTTATATAAATGGATATACAATAATGATTTAAAACATGTTGCGGTTTCTATATTTACACCAATGCCGGGTACAGAATTATATAATGAATATAAAAGTAAACTAATTACAAATGATTTAACCAAGTGGGATTTTCTTCATTTAGTTGCAAAACCTAAATTTTTAGGTAAAAGACAATTTTATTTTTATTATTATATTTTGGTAATAAAGTTATTTAGACTTGCTATCAAAAACAAAATATATGATTTTATAGATTGGAAGAAATTAAGAAAAGAATTTTTTAAGTTGGTGATTAAAAAATGAAGAATGTATATGTTGTATTACCTAAATCGAATACATTAATTTCAAAAATTTCTAAGATGGTAACGCATTATGAATATTCACATATTACAATTTCTTTGGATGATAATTTAAATGAGTTTTATTCATTTTCTAGGATATATAATGATGCGCCAATTATATCAGGCTTTGTTAAAGAATATAGATCACATCTTGCAAGTAAAAAAGGTGTGGATTTAAAATGTAAAATTTTTAAAATAGAAGTTAGTGATGATGTTTATAATGATATTAAAAACTATATAACTGATTTGAAGAATGATAATAAATTATTATTTAATTATTTATCAATGTTGTTATTACCAATAGTTGGTGGTGTAAAGGTTATAAAGTCTTATAATTGTTGTCATTTTGTTGCAGAAGTTTTAAATAAGATTCCTAAAATTAATATGAATAAAAAATTATATAAATACAAACCAAAAGATTTTGATTTGCTGCTAAGTGATCGCTTTTTATACTTTGAAGGAGTTTTAAAATCTAATTATAAAAAATACAAAGGTATATATTTTAATAAAGTTAATTTTATATATAAGATTAGATGTAGTTTTTATTTTATTAATGAGGTAATATATAGAATTATTTTTAAAAAAGTTAGAAAAAAGTTCGATAATAAAAAGTATATAAAACTCTTGCTAAAGTAAAATAACTAAAGTTTTATCATTATTAAAAGTCATAGTTATATGTTTTTTAATTAAATAATATTTTATAATAAAAAAATAATTATAAAAACATAAAGATACATGTTATAATAAAATTAATAATAAGGGGTTGATAAAATGATTTTTCAAAGCATGATAGCATTGTGTTTCCTATGCTTATTTTTCGTTTTTTATTTTACGAGTAAAGGTAATGAAAAAAGGCGAGTAGAGACTAAAAATACTAACGTTTATAATCAACTTGGTAGCAACAATTCGCCACAAAAGCAAAGTACTGATCAAAAAAATAGTTTTATTATTATTTTGAACATCGGTGTAATTTTAATAATTTTATCTTCGATTATTTTTGCTACGTCTACGTGGAATATTTATAACAATTACGCTAAAGTTATAATTTTGGGATCAGAAACATTATTATTTTTGGTGTTAGGACTTATTTTAAAGTACGTTTTTAAAACAATAAAATCAGGTAATGCATTAACCCTTATAAGTTCATTTTTACTTTTTGCTACGTTTTTAAGCGCTGGATATTTTAAACTTTTTGGAGATGATTTTTCTCTTTTGGGTAGAAATTCAGAAATATTTTTAAGCGTTGCGTTTTTAATAGAAACACTCATTTTATTCATAAGAAAGTTACTTATTAAGAGTAATTACTATTTACTTCCTTTATCTTGTTTCTTCGTTGCTTTATTTTTGCTATTTAAGGGTATAACCGGTGATTTTGCGTTAGCTATCGCAATCGTTTCAGTAATATTATTGTTAGTTAGTTTGTTTAGTAAGAACATTTTTAAACGTACGATAGAGTTTGATGTTTTTAATTATGTTTTAATTGGTTTTTTAACTATTATTTACATATCAACTGTCATATATCAATTAGTATCAAACAATACGTATCTTTTAGAACGTTTTTCATTAATTCTTTTACTTGCTTCTTTATCAATTAATTTTATTGTTAACGTTGGCAAGAAAAATGAAATTCTAAATATATTATCAATCGTTTATGAAAGCTTTTTGGTTATTTGGTTTGTTATGTTTTCTGGTAACCTTATGACTTCGTCATTTGCATTAGCAATATCTGGTTTTGTTTTATACATAATTTATTACTTAACAAAAAATAAATATATTTCTATTACGTCATTAATAATTAGTTATTTACAAGGATTACTTGGAATTATACTTATATGTTTTGATAAAACATACACCATTGCGGCTCCAATAATTTCTTTTACTTACATAATACTAACTTTTATTAGTTCACTAAAAAAGGATAATACCATTATTTTAAACGCAATCTTTGAGCCGGTTTATTTAGTTATGTTTGCAATTGGTATTTTAGTGCAACCAAGCATTATAGCAATGGTTAAACCAATCGACGTTATAATGGTAATAAATGCCTGCTTAATAATTGCTCTAATTGCATCTACGTTACTTAAAAATAATATTAAAAACGGTTATTTTGTTATTCTTATAGTTGGTTTATTTGTTCAATGTATTTGTTCTTCTTATACCTCAGTAATTTATTCAGTTGTTACTTTAGTTATTAACGCTGTACTAATTTTATACTCGTATTTTAGTAAAGATTCTTTTTGTTGGAAATCTACTTTTCCTATCTCTCTTTTATTTATTCTAAACTTATTAATTGGTTTAGGAAAACACCATTTGGTAGCGTCTTTATTAGTAACGGTATCGCTTATATTATTTATGGTTGTAACTAAAAGTACAAAAAAGCGTTTTGTTTATGCTTCGTTATTCTTTATACCTGTATTTCAAATAATTAGTATGACAAACATGCGTTTATCTATAAAAGATGATTTAATGCTAGTGGTATTATTGCCATTTATTACTTTATTTTCTAGAAAGGTAATAAATAGCAAAGAAGAAACTGGTATGTGTATTTTAGAACTTTTGCTTTTCAGTATGTTAAGTTTTAACATTCATAATAACATATTTTCTTTGCTTTATTTAGTTGTTCTTTACGTTATTATGTACGTGTTATCATTTGGATGGAAGAACTCTTCTAAGGTGTATTTAAATTATTTGTTGTTTTTAACTCCGGTTATGTTCTTTATGTTAGAAACGGGACCTTATGAAGCTCTTTATATGATTTGTGTGGTGTCATCGCTAGTTATTAATCAGGTGTTATACAGACTTTTGTTTGAAAAAAGAAGTTTACTGTTCGAGGTATTTCATTCGGCTATAAGTTTGATTTTAATAATTTCTTTGGTAAGCACTTTATCATTTAATAACATATTATCTGCTATCATTAGTATTATTCTACTTATCATATTATATTTAATATATGAAAACGAAAAAATGAGGTACGTTGTTTTATCATTTGTTATATATCCATTAAGTTTATTGATAGATTATATACCATATCAAGAGGTAAGTAGTATACTAAACTTATTTATATGGATGATTCCGATTACTATTCTTTTAAGAAAGGTATTTAACGTTGATAAGGTAGCATCGGTTGCAATTGAAAGTGTTACTTTATCTCTTATGTTTTTACTATTTATTTTTAATATTAACGTGTACGTTGGAGTAACCTTAGGTATAATTAGTGTAATTTTAATAATATTAGGAATTTTACTCAAGTATAAATCATTTAATTATGTTGGATGTGTAACATTAATAATAACAATTATTATTCAAACCGTTAGTCTATGGGGTAGTATTCCTTGGTGGGTATATCTACTTATTTCTGGAATAGCTTTAGTTATAGTAGCAGCGGTTATTGAAAGCAGGAAAAAATAATTTCTTGCTTTTCTTTTATTTATTTAGTAAACTTTATATATGAAAAGGACGTGATAAAATGCTTCAAGTGAATAATTTAAGTTTAACCTTTGGAAAAAGAACGTTATTTAAAGACGTCAACTTAAAGTTTACACCAGGAAATTGTTATGGTGTAATAGGTGCTAACGGAGCTGGTAAGTCTACGTTTTTAAAGGTGTTATCAAAAGAGATTGATTCAACTACGGGAGAGGTTATCGTAACTGACAATGATAGAATGTCTGTTTTAAAACAAGATCATAATGCTTACGATGATAAAGGTGTTATAGAAACGGTTATCATGGGGAACCAAAGGCTATATAACATTATGAAGGAAAAGGAAGAGATTTACTCAAAACCTGATTTTAATGATGAAGATGGACTTAGGGTAGGAGAACTAGAAGCAGAGTTTGCTGAAATGGATGGTTGGCAAGCGGAGAGTGATGCCGAAATACTTTTAGCTGGTATTGGACTTGATAGGGCGTTTTTTAATGATAAAATGGAAAACTTATCCGGAGAAGATAAGGTCAAAGTTCTTTTGGCACAAGCATTGTTTGGAAACCCAGACATATTGATTTTGGATGAACCTACTAACTATTTAGATATAAACGCAAAAATATGGTTAGAGAATTTCTTATTAGACTTTAAAAATACCGTAATTGTTGTATCACACGATAGACACTTTTTAAATAAGGTTTGTACTCATATTTTGGACATTGATTATGGGAAGATAAGGCTTTACGTTGGTAACTATGATTTCTGGTTAGAATCAAGTGAGCTTATACAAAAGCAGATGAGGGATTCTAATAAAAAGAAAGAAGACAAAATAAAAGAATTACAAGAATTTATTAGGAGGTTTAGTGCTAACGCATCTAAATCTAAACAAGCAACGTCAAGAAAAAAACTCTTGGAAAAAATTGAACTTGATGATATCGTTCCTTCCTCTAGAAAATATCCATACATAAATTTTGATATAGATAGAGAACTAGGACGTGATGTTTTGGAGTTAAAGGGTATTAGTAAAACGATTGATGGTGAAGTGGTTTTAAAAAATCTAAACCTAACCATTAATAATGGTGATAAAGTGGCTTTTGTTGGTAAAAATGAACTTGCTAAAACAACGTTATTTAAAATAATAACTGGAGAGTTAGAACCAGATAGTGGAACCGTTAAGTGGGGAACAACGACAACTTATTCTTATTTTCCAAAGGATCATGATAAGTATTTTAAAGAAGATGTTAATTTGGTTGATTTTCTAAGACCATATTCTAAAGAGCAGGAAGAAGCCTATTTAAGAGGATTCTTAGGAAGAATGTTATTTTCTGGTGAAGAAGCTCTTAAGAGGGTGAGTGTACTTTCTGGAGGAGAAAAAGTAAGGCTTATGTTTTCTAGAATGATGCTTAAAAAAGCAAACGTAATAATATTAGATGAACCAACAAACCATTTGGATATTGAGTCAATTACTTCTTTAAATAAGGGAATGAAATCATTTAGGGGAGTATGTTTGTTTTCATCATATGATTATGAGCTTGTAAATAGTGTTGCTAACCGAATAATAGAGTTTAAAGAGGATGGTAAATACGTTGATAAAATGACAACTTATGACGAGTATTTAAACAGGGAGTAAGATTGATATATCTTTCTTCTTTTTTTATATAATATTTTAAAATCTTGACCGAGGAAGTTGTATTATGCTATTATCAACGTAGAGGAAAGATAGCTATGAAAAAGAACGATAAAGGATTTACTTTAATAGAGTTGTTAGCGGTAATAGTTGTACTTGCAATAATAATGGTAATAGCCACTATGGCAGTAAACAAACAAATAAAAAAGGCAAGAAAAGACGCTAATGATATAAATAAAGAGGTAATAGTAAAGGCAACAAAAACGTGTTTGGTAGAAAACGCTCAAGAAGATTGTGACACGATAGAAGAACTTCAAGAAAAAGGATACCTAGAAGATTTTGAAGACCCATGGACTGGTGAGAGTGAAAATTTAGATAATAGTTACGCAATAATAATAAACGAAGATGGAACCGATGCAAAGGTAATATACTTTGGAGAAGGAATAACAGAGGAGAACGAAACACCACCAGAGGAATATTTTTCGTGGTGTAATAGCAAGAAAACATGTACCGATGGATTAACGAGTGAAGGAAAAGAATGGTTACAGAAACAT
>CALVIH010000013.1 GCA_944329445.1 uncultured Bacilli bacterium
TCTTTTTTTGTGAATACAACTTGTTTCATTATTACTGGCATTATCTTATATATGGACGCTCCATTAATACTTTCTATCTTCTTTCTATCCTCACTATAAATTTTTTTAACTTTATTCAACTTATATATGTAAGAATTGCATTGTTCTATTACGCATTGTAAAAAAAATTTTATAAAACCTAAAACGTTTCCTTTTCTGCCTTCATTTAGCATTTTATAATAAGAAGGTTTATAAACCTCTATTATTTCTGACAAGAATAAAACCGGCGGATCATCGGTTAAAACAGATAACTGAATAGGTATAAGAGCTCTACCTAACCTACCATTTCCGTCTCTATATGCGTGAATGGTTTCAAACTGAAAATGTGAGATGGCAACATTTATAAAAATAGGTTCAATAAATTTATCGTTCATGTAACTAAATAAATTTTCCAATAAAGGTGATACTTCTTCTGGTTTTGGTGGTATAAAATCAGCCTCATCAATAGTACAACCAGTAGGGCCAATCCAATTTTGTACCGTTCTTAGTCTTCCTGGCTCCTTAGCTGATCCACGAACACTGTTTAATAACTTTTTATGCATATTGTTAATAAGAAATAAATTAATTCTATTATCATTTAAAAGTTCACTAGACGCATAATCAATTGCGTTTTTTAAATTCGTTATCTCAAGATTATCATCAGTTGGTTTAGTATATTTTAAATAATACATTTCGTCTTGAGAAACTCTAGTACCTTCTATTTGACTTGATTTTAGGCTTTCGTTTAATAAAACCGAATTTAAAAACAATTTAGAATCGAATTCCGTACTACTTAATAAAGTCTTGTATTCACCATATTTTTCATTTGCTTCTGACAATAATTTTAATAAATCCTTATCATAATTATATTCAATTGGTAATTTTTTTGCTTCATAAGTATTCATTTTGCACCTCCTTGGTACTAAAATAGCATTTTTTTATAAAAAAGTCACTATTTTTTCAAAATTTAGTGACTTTTTTATCTTTTTAGACATTTTTTTACCTATTTTTTTAAAATTTAGTGATTTTTTTATAAAAAAGATAACTATATTACTATAGCTATCATGTTATTAGAACCTTTATTAACTACTTTAGTTAGCGTCGTTTGAAGTTTATGCCTAATATTATCTGGCATAAGCGAAAGTTTTCCTCTTATTCCTTCTTGAACAATGTTATCTAAACTTCTACCAAACATTTCACCCTTCCATACACTTTGAGGATCCTTTTCATAATCTTTCATCAAGTTATCAATTAGTTCCTTACTTTGTGTTTCCGAACCTATTATTGGCTCAAAGGTTGACTCAACGTCTACTCTTATCATGTGAATAGAAGGTGCAACCGCCTTTAATTTAACCCCATAACGTGTTCCTTGTTTTATTATCTCAGGTGTATCAAGTTTCATATCTTTAATGGTTGGGAACGAAGTACCATAACCAGTTTGCTTAACCATTTTGATTGCGTCTTTAAATTGTGAAAATTCCTCCCTGGTTTCGTTAAGTTCGGTAAACAAACTTATTAGTTTGGCTTTTGAATCTATTTCTGTTCCGATTATCTCATTTAATACCTCATTATATAAGCCATCCGGTGCCTCTAGGTTTATCGTTATTTCTCCTTCGGCAGTATTAACCTCAGATAAGTATGCCTTGCTGATTGAATCACACCCGTTAAAGTGTTCTATTATAGTATCTACGTCACGAACCTTATCAACGTCTACAACACTTTCCTTTATTTTTTCAACATACTCTTTTTTTAGAGGATGCTTATATGATAAACAAGCAATCCAATCTGGCATATTAACGTTAACACTTAAAACTGGAAATTCAAATAAAGCTTCTTTTAAGATGTTATATATTTCTTTTTCTCCCATTGACTCAACACTTACTGGTATAACCGGTACGTTATGTTCGTTTCTTAAGCTTTCTGCTAATCTCTCTGTGTCTGGGTGGGTTGGATGAGCAGAGTTCAAAACAACAATGAATGGTTTACCAATTTCTTTAAGTTCGTTTATAACTTGGTTTTCAGCCGAAACATAGTCTTCTCTTTTTAGTTCACCAAAACTTCCATCAGTAGTAACTACAATACCAATTGTTGAATGATCTCTAATTACTTTTTCAGTTCCTATTTCAGCAGCTTCTACAAACGGAATTTCTTCATCATACCAAGGTGTGCGAACCATACGAGGACCATTTTCATCTTCGTACCCTTTTGCTGCTTCAATTACGTACCCTACACAGTCGATTAACCTAATATTTGCAGTAAAATCATCGATTGCGATGGTAGCGGCATTAGAAGGGACAAACTTTGGTTCTATTGTCATTATGGTCTTCCCTTGTGCCGTTTGCGGAACTTCATCTAAGCATCTTTTACGCTCATATTCATCTTTTATGTTAGGAACGACTAAATTCTCGATGCATTTTTTTATAAACGTTGATTTACCTGTTCTTACCGCACCTACTACTCCTAAATATATATCCCCACCTGTTCTTTGTGAAATATCTTTTATAATATCGTATTTTTCCATATAATCCCTACTTTCTTTTCAATCTCATTAAATACTATGTCAAAGTAAAAATAATATGAAAAAAAGAAGAGTTTTTTTAAAGTTTTATTTTCTCTTGCTTTTCATCTATCTTATTAATTAATTTTTGTAAATATGCCAAAATCTCTTCATTATCCATATAATTCATAATTATATCGCTTAATTCATTTTTAGTTCTTTTTCTTATGGTTCCGTTTTCGTTAACATATTCAAAATTAAGCTGTGGATACTCTTTCAAATACTGAGGATTTTTAGCTATCACATAATCAAATATATCATCAACTGTCTTATATGATTCAATGCCATCTTCCCCAGTAACAATCCTATCTAAATTGTTATTAGATTCTGGCCATAAACGCCTTATTTTATCAAACCATTCTTCATCAACTTTTAGTCCCCAAATCTTAAAGACCTGCTTCATATGCTCTATACCAAACTGATGAGCATTAACTTCAAAGCTAATATTATAGTAATTTTTTTTATAATAATTATCAGTTCCTTCGTTTATTAATTCGCTTCTTCTTATCAAAGACTCTTTCAACATGGTTACTAAAGCAAAATTAATACGACTTCCTAGTCTTATTTCTATGTTTTGAGCAACGTGCACAAGTTCATGAAAATAAGTTGATAGTGGATAAATGTATCCCTCATATAGTTGCTTTAGTATAAGTTCATTAAAACTTATGTTATCAATATCAAAAGCAGAGCCATTTGCACCATCAAGCTTTCCTGTTCTAGCATGTGGATTATATGGTTTAATACGTCCGTTATTAATTTCTTTCATCGTTCTTTCAGCTGACCTCATAACTAGCAATCTAAACGTATTATAAGATGTTAACTTTTTACCTTGTATCGTATAAGTAATGATAAGCCCATCATCTAACGCTTCATCTTTTATTAAGTTATTATCTAACAATAAAGAAAACACCTTATCTTCTTTTTTATCTAAACATTCCCCTTTAGCGATCTTTGCTCTTATTTTATTTATATAATAACTATTTATATCATTAGAGTTTATTAAATTACTTATCATGTTGATGGTAAAATCTTTTGCTCCACAATACATACAAGCACCATTTTCTACTTCACCACCACATTCTTTACAGGTTAAACTTTTCAAGCACTCCATTTTAATCACCAATTACATTATATCATACATTAAAAACCACGTTAAATTGTAAATAACGTGGTTTTATATTAATCCATCATACTTTCTAAATTATTAGGTATTTGATCTCCTACTACCGCTTTAACGATTTTATCTGATTGTTCCTTACTAACTTGTTTTCCGGTTATTTTAGATAATTCTTCTATTACTCCTCTAATCGTTTTTTCATCTTTTAAATTACCACCTTTTAGTCTATCTGCAAGACTTAAAATCGTTTCCTTACTAACGTTTGTTTTCTTCTCTACTTTATTAAGAAAGCTATCGGTTATTCCCATTTAATTATCACTCCTAGAATAATATATGATATTAAATATTAAACGTTAATAAATTATTAAATTACTTTTTTGTTCATATACTTCATTATTTGGTTCATATTTTCTTGTTTTATCTCGTTATAGTAACCCAACAAACTGTTTGTGAAAAAAAATACAAAAAAATAAGGGCTAAATTTTTCCCTTGCTTTTTTTATTTAAGTTATATTTTACAAAGCGTTTTTTATTAGTAAAAGACCATAATATAATGCTATTTCTAATAACGTCTTTTAAAACTTCTTCCTTAGTCATAAAAAAGTCATTGTGAATCATTAGTTTTTGCTTTTCATTAAGTAGATACTTCAATACGTAAATATCATCTATGTGATAGCGGTAACCTTTCTTTTTCAAAGTATTACAAACATGTAGTTTACATGCTAAACACCTTATCGTGCATCCTTGCTTTGAAAGATGAGGACACATATATTCATGATGCGCACTATCACAACAACAACCGCCACCTAATTTATTATATTTTCTATCATTTATGCATTTCCCGTTTCTAAATTCACAAAGGTTTTTACCAAAAAAATCTTCATCCAATAAATCACATGCCTTATCATACACATAAGATAACCTTTCTCTTTTATCTTTTATGTTTAAAGCAGCAGTAAGTAAAGATATTTGTCTTACCTCTTTATCATTAGTAATTATTTCTCTATCAAATAATTTTCCTTCGTATTCGAAAAAATATTTTCTTCTTCCAGCATGAAATCTTACATACATAGGAATTTTATAAATACCATCGATTTTCTTAAACACTACCGCTTTCATAATTATTCATTTCTGTTTTTGAATTGGAACACAATTGGTGTACCCTCAAAATCAAAGTTTTCTCTTATTTTGTTTTCTAAATATCTTTCGTAAGAAAAATGAACTAAACCTTTATTATTAACGTGAAAAGTAAATTTTGGCGGTGTAATTCCGGTCTGTGCAGTAAAGTATATTTTAAGTCTTTTACCCTTGTATGATGGAGGAGCTTTTAACGATACCGCATCAACTATGCAATCATTAAGTACACTTGTTTTAATTTCTCTATGAGCATTATCAAACACCTTAATTACTTCTGGCATAAGAGTATGCATACGTTTTTTAGTTTTAGCTGATAAAAATACTATTGGCACGTAACTTAAGAACTGAAATTCCGCTCTTAGTTTATTAGTAAACTCCTTTATTCCTAGATCCTTGTCCTCTGCGGTATCCCATTTATTAACCACTAGAATAATTGCTTTACCAGCTTCTAAAGCATAACTTGCAATGTGTTTATCATGCTCAATAATTCCTTCTTCGGCATTTATTACAACAAGACACACATCACTTCTATCAATTGCTTTCATACTTCTTAAAAGACTATATTTTTCTACCGCCTCATAAATCTTTCCTTTCTTTCTCATACCAGCGGTATCAATTACAACAAAAGGTCTTTTTTCGTAATTAAACTCCGTATCAACCGTATCCCTAGTCGTTCCAGCAACATCACTTACTATTACCCTTTCCTCGTTTAATATTGCGTTAACAAGTGAAGATTTACCTACGTTAGGGCGGCCTATTACGCAAAACTTAATTACGTTACTTGCGTATTCGTCTTCATATACCTTACTAAAACCACTGGTTACCTCATCCATTAAATCATCCATTCCGATGTTATGAGAACCAGATATTGGAATGTAATAATCAAATCCTAGCTCGTAAAAATCATATATGTTGTCCATTGCTTTTTTATTATCAATCTTATTAATTGCAACAACTATTTTTTTATTGCTACGTCTTAGAATATCCCTAACCGCTAAATCATTTGTTGTTATTCCTTCCTTACCATCAACGATAAAAATAACAACGTCAGCCTCATCTATTGCAAGTTCCGCCTGCATTTTTATTTCTTTATTAAAAGTATCCTCACCTATATCTATACCACCAGTATCAATAACGTTAAATTTATAATCAAAATAAGTACCCGTTCCATAAATTCTATCTCGAGTTACACCCGGAGTATCTTCTATTATCGCTTGCTTTCTTCCAACAAGTCTGTTAAACACGGTGGATTTACCTACGTTTGGTCTTCCAACAAGCGCGATGGTTGGTAACTTCATTTTCATCACCTCTTTTTCGCACCAATTATAACATAAAAAAAGAAGTTTAAAAAGTCTTATCACCATAAACTTCTTTTTCTATCATACTTTGTATTTCTTTTTTTCCTAACTTGGTTTTAGATGAAAATAAAACTAATTCATCTCCAATTGCCAAATCTATGTTATCCGTAATTTGTTTTTTATATTTCTCTCTTTGGGTTACCCCTATTTTATCGACTTTGGTTGCGATTAAGGTAACCTTAACTCCATGAAACTTTAAGAAGTTATACATCAAAAGATCATCCTCGGTTGGTTTATGTCTGAAATCAATTAACATAAACACCTGATTTAGTTCTTTTCTTTCGGATAAATATTCTTCTATCATCATCCCAAACTTCTTTTGAGCTCCTTTTCCTTTAGACGCATATCCATAACCAGGAACATCAACCAAGTAAAAATCATTATTTACTTTATAAAAATTTATTGTTTCTGTTTTTCCTGGCTTACTAGAAATTCTAGCTAAATCCTTTCGTTCCATTATTGAGTTTGTAAAACTTGACTTACCTACGTTACTTCTTCCTATAAGTAAGAATTCAGGTTTACCATCAGTTGGATACTGACTTCTTCTTACCGCAACACAAGCGAGCTCTACATCACTTATCTTCATATTTTATCACCTACGATTTTATTATAGCAGAAAAGATATAAATCTTTCAATTGCGATAGATATTATAACAAAGTTAAATGTAAATTGCAAATGCATTAAAATTAAAATCAATAAATAACCTGTCAGAATTACTTTTTTATCTATTATAATTATAACAAAGAATTATGCAATATACAAAATATCTTGATTAAACACACTGTATAAAACATATATAGGAAGAGGCCGCAAATAGAAAGAGCATACTTCGCCATTTTAAGGGCTAGTATGCTCTTTCGTTTTTATATCTTACAAATCAGTAAAATAACTACTAAAAATAAAATGATGATTATTACTTTCAGAAATCCAGTTTCATAAACACCGCCACCCTTCTATTCCTCATAAAAAGATGGAAAGTAAATAACCCTATTTGACCTTTCATATTTATAGTTATACATAATTTTTAAAAAGGCCCAAAAAAAGGTTAAAAAATAATTTTTAACCTTTTTTTGATATTTTAGCTATCTTAATAGCATCTTCTTTTGTTTTGCAGGCACATATAAATAAGTTTTTATGACAAAACGTTATTGTCTTTACGCCACTCAAAGTTTGCAACTCATCATTTTCCTTTCCGGCCCACTTTATAGGAAACGGTTTCTTAACGATAAAACTTCCTGGTTCTATTGGCGTTGCAACAACGTTATATCCGCCTCTTTTAGAAGGAAATACCGCGTATAAAATATCTTTTGCCTTAGGATTTTGTGATGATAACACAATATCCTTCCATGGCATATAACGATCAAGAATCAAGATACCATCATTACTCTCTTCTATTTTTTCTTCTACTATTTTTCTGGCGGATTCTTTAGCGACCATCTTTTCGATCATGTTATTAAATATGGTATTAGCAAAATCTACCGCTTTTAAAAAGCTTTGATTTTCGCTTGTTAAATCATTCCACGCAGGATTAAAACTTGCTATTAAGTTTGGAATAGTTTGCAACGTTACCTCTGGTTCATGTTTTAAAGCTTGCCCGTTATCATCACGGTCTATGTCCATTATTAAGTTTTTATCAACCGTTTGAACAAAGGTTTCTTTATTTTCCACGTTAAGTTTATTTACTATATCATTACCAAACGCTTTCCAAACAAGTCCACATGAAGCGTATTTTATACCATTATCGCGAGTTTCATTGAAATCTATACCATGATGATCAAACTTACCAAAACCGACGTCGTAAACAAAAGCATCTTCCTTTGTAACCTTATTGGTACGATATATTTTCATAGAACCAAATTTATTCAATAAAATAACGCTTGCCATTACCTCATCCGCGTGGAAAGTTCCGCTATGAGTTATAAAATCAGCTTCACTTTCACTATCAACCAGTTTTATTTCTACCATTTCATTAAAAATATTTTTTAAGTTAGTTTTTTCCATTTTAATCATCTTCTTTACTTATTAGTATTATTATAATAATTTAATTCTGCTAGTTTTTGTGATACTTCTTCTAAATCTTCTGCAACTATTTCTTCGTTTAATACTTCTTCTATCCCAAATATAAGGCTTTGCAAGGAACCATAATTATTATAATCTATGTTATATCTTTTTAAAACATCTATTTGATCATCGCTTAAATAGATTCCATTACCACGCATCTTTATCATGTTTTTATCGTTGTACACTTCTTTAGTAAGTTCATCTATATCTATGTTTTTTCCATTAACTTTCATTTTTTAACCCAACACTAACCTTTCCTTTAACAAATAACTTTATTCGTTCTTTATTATAAAATAATAAATAAACAAGATAAGCTCCTAGTGTTATAACCGAGACGAAAATAATCATGTTAACGAACCAACCAAACCTAGATGAAATATCAGAAAATATCACTATCGGGCTTATGCTTGGACCCAGATAAAACGCGTTTAACTTACCTTCGCTAATTCCTCTTAATGATACGTTAAGCAAAAGAGCTATTACGCATAAAAAACCATAAACCCTAACGGACGTTAAAAAATCTTTTTTACTTTTTAAACAACGATTTGAAAAAGCTAGATAAAGTCCGACAAACACCAAAACTAGGTGCCAAATAAACCCGTGTAAAGTCATCATTAAATATGGCCTACATAAACTACTAGGTTCTAAAAAAGTAATAAAACCACCAAGTAAATTATAAGAAACCATAAAGTTATACATTGCCTCTTCTACCTTTTTGTTTTTAACAAAAGGCACTATTAAGCATAAAAACATTGGTACGTCACACAACTGAAACGGGAACACACTAAAATCATAATGTCCGTTGTTAACAACATAAAAATAAAATAACTGTTTGTAGATTTCTATTATAAGCAAAAATAATCCAATAAAAAATAACAAGATTTTATTTTGTTTATCGCTTGTTTTACTTAACTTTTTTGCAAAATAAACACAAACTATCATTCCAACTATAAAAAACATTAAATGAAACGCTCCATATGGTTTTGGAGGTACCATTTTAATTGCCGTTAACTCCACTATTTGTCTCATAACTACTCCTTAAACTAAATAAATAATAACATATTTTAATAAACAAAAAAAGGCCTTAAGCCCTAATTTTGTTTACTAACTCTTCCGGATATCTCGTTCTCATCACATACGGCGTTAGTTAAATTTGAACATGCCTCATCAGTAAACTTAAAGTTACGATACTTATCATCATCCACGTCAAATTCTAGTCTATAATAGCTTCCCATATCAGTTACTTCAAAATCTACGTCTTCATCATCATATTCATAAAGTAACGTACAATCTCCATCACAAGTCGGATCAGTGTTATTAATGGCGTTAATTTCCACTTGTCTTTCAAGCGTTCTATAAGTACTAATAAATGAATCTATCCTTGCGTTTGATATTGTAGAATTAACACGACCAGCAGAAATTAAAAATACAACTGCTAATACTATTATGCCTAAAACAACAACTCCTATTATTATACCTATTATTATACCAACACCCATTTTCTTACTACTTTTTTCTTTCATTAAGCGTCCCTCCTATTATTAGGATAACATATTTTCTTTATAAAAAAAAGACTACTTTATTCGTCTTCTTTATATTCCATGCATAATTGATCTAATTTATCAATGATTTCATCAGCTTCACTAAAACTTTTTAGCTTAGCCCCACACGCGTACACGTGCCCTCCACCATTGTATTGTTCAAATAATTTATTTATTTTTACGCCTCTACTTCTTGCGGATGTTCTTATAACACCATTTTTAATATCTTCGGTAAATACCACCCAGCAAATAAGACCATGAATAAAGTTATAGTTATTCATGATACTTCCGACACTAGCAGAATCTACACCATAGTCCTTTAAATCTTTGTCGGTAATCTTAACAAAGCCTAGGCCGTTTTTCGTGATTTTCATATTAAGTGATATGAATCCTTCTAACCGAACTTCTGACATACTTCTTTTATAAAGAATTTCATATAATTCATTTGGATTTACTTTTTCCTTTTCAACCAAATCTAAAACTATTTTATACGTTTCCGGTTTGTTTGCTCCGAACAAAAAACGATTCGTATCAGCAATTATTCCCATAAAAATGCTTTCGGCTGCGTGCTTTGGCATCTTTAAATTACAATCATAACACCAATCAGCGATAAGTTCACAAGTACTAGAAGCATCAACGTCTATTATTTCTACGTCAGAATACTTATCTATTTCAGGATGATGATCAATTTTTATCGATTCTTTAAATTTATAATAATCCACCCCATCAAGCCGTTTAATATCTGGAATATCCAGCGCGATTAAAAGTGCGTTCTCATACATTTCGTCAGTTATCTTATCATGAGTTCCAAAGAACTTAAACCTTGATACTGGAGCGCCGGCAACATATACTTCCTTCTTTGGAAAGTTTTCTTTAATTATCTCTTTTAGTGCAAACGTTGATCCTAAGGCATCAGGGTCAGCACCAACATGCCTTGCAAGTATTATTCTATTATACTTTTTTATTAAATCTAAAATCTTTTTATTCATTAATAATTCCCTATTTTATTAAAGCAAGCGTATCTCTTGCAATCATCAATTCCTCATCAGTAGGAACTATCCAACATTGTACCTTAGAATCTTTCGTTGAAATCATACGTTCTTCACTTTTAACGTTATTAGCTTCCTCGTCTAAGTAAATACCAAGCACACCTAATTCGTTTAGTACGTCACGCCTTGTATCTATTGCTTTTTCTCCAATGCCAGCGGTAAACACAATCGCGTCACATCCACCCATCTCAACATAATATTTAGCAATGTAATCCACTATTCTTCTTACGTACATCCTCTGTGCTAAAATACAGTTCTCATCACCTGATGCTATACCATCCTCTATGTCTCTTGAATCGCTTGATTTTCTGCTAATTGCAAGTAAACCACTTTCTTTATTGATTGCCTCGTCCATTTCTTTTGCGGTCATACCAGTTTTTTCCATTACGTAAGGAATTATACTTGCGTCTATGTCTCCGCATCTAGTACCCATAATTAATCCTGCGTTTGGAGTAAGACCCATGCTAGTATTTAAGCATTTTCCGTTTACTACCGCTGAAATAGAAGCTCCATTTCCTATGTGGCAAGTAATTAGTTTAGTATTATCTCTTCCTAAGATTTGGTTCATTCTTTGAGAAACAAACTTATGTGAAGTTCCATGCATACCATATCTTCTTACTTTATAATCTTCATACCAAGACATTGGCAACGCATATAAATAATTTTCTTTTGGCATCGTTTGATGAAAAGCCGTGTCAAACACAGCCGTTTGAACAGCACTAGGAAATACGTCTTTAGCAGCTTTAATTCCAACTATAGCTGCTGGATTATGAAGTGGTGCAAGTGGAGATAATTCGTCTATCTTTGATAAAACGTCATCACCAATAATAACGGTCTTATCAAAATAATCACCACCTTGAACAACTCGGTGACCTATTCCTTTTATTTCGTCTAATGAATCAACCACGTTATTTGCCTTTAACTCTTCAACCAACTTTTTAAAAGCTTCTTCATGATTGTTTAACTCTTTATCTTTTTTTATTTTTTGTCCGTTAATTTTTATAGTGTAAAAACTATTTCCTACACCTATTCTTTCCATAAGACCAGACATTAATACTTTTTCTTCTGGCATTTCATATAACTGGAACTTAAGTGATGAAGATCCAGCATTAACAGATAATATCTTCAATATAATCACACTCCTGCATATAATTATACAACAAAAAGATAACAATTCAAAGGGAAAACAAACGTAAAAGTAAAACTATGGTAAAAAAATAAAAGCCTTGATGATAATGCCATCAAGACTATAATCTATATGTTATTTAATTACTTTTGAACGTTGTAAGAACCACCTAATTGAGATTCACCCATTTTTACTAAACGTTTTGTAATTTCACCACCAACAGAACCATTAGCTCTTGCAGTAGCGTCAGCACCTAAGTTAACACCGAATTCGTTAGCGATTTCGTATTTCATTTGTTCTATAGCTTGTTTAGCTTGTGGAGCAACAAATTTATTGTTACTTGATTTCATGTGTTTTCACCTCCTGTACACTAATAGAATGTGAAATTTCTACCATTTCATACAATTTTTTTCATGGTAATTTTTGTTAATTTTAAATTTTAAAAATTAAAAAAAGATATACTTTTTTGTATACCTTTATTATTAACAAATACAATGTTTTTTATTAAGAAGCAGCAAGCGAATTACCATTACTACCCATATCATTATTATTTTGAGGGTATTGAATTATTTTTCCGTTATTCATTCCAGAGAAATTATCAAACTGATTTACAGGTTGTTCATTATAATTTGATTGGAAAGGAATAATCTTGTTGTCATCCGTAAACTCATCTTGCTCTGCTTGAAGTCCCTCGTATTCCCTCAATATATTTTTAGCTATATCATGCATTTCTCCACTTACAAAGCCCATTTTATCAGCGGATCTAATCCACTTTGCTGCTTCAGCCGAGAAATTTCTTAAAATGCTTATCTGTTTTCCTGGGCCAGCATCATATAACCTTTCATATGCATGCATGTTAGCACTTTTTGCATCAACTTCGTCTTGTTCAGTAACTACCGCTGCAATCGTTTTTGTGTCATTTGCGACAGAATCATATGCACTACTAAATAACTCACTACTAGATGTTGTGTTTTCAGCAGCATTGGACATACCACTAAAATTATTTAAAGAAGCATCGTTAGATAATCCACCAAACGAAAAATCATTATTTTGAACAGGTTGTTCATACGCTGGAGTAGTTACTTCCGAAACGGTAGTTTCCGCATTATTACCAACGTTTATATCATCAACGTTTATCGTAAACGGAACTTCAGGAGCTGGCGTAACATCTATTTCACTAGAAGAAGTAGGAACAGGATCAACCGGAACTTCTATTGATGGTACATCAACGCCAAGCTTAACATCTGGTTCGAATTCAGAACTAGCCTCAGAAGTTGTAGTTACTTCTGGTTCCTCTTTTGGAACTTCAGCGGTAACTTCTTTACTTTCTTCTTCAACTGGAGCTGCTGCTTCCTCTTTTGTATTTTCTTTTTCTATCGGTGTTTGCTGTACTTCAATATTATCATCGGTTGTTATTCGTACGATTTTTCCATCTTTTATGGCTGCTAACTGTTCTTCTTTAGTCATAATACCATCCTCCTACTTACTATCCTTCGTTACTATTTAAGATTTGCTGTCCGTCTTTAGCAATCTTTCTCATTGCGTCCTTAACCTTAGTCCACTCATCGTTATCAGTTATGTTCTCTAATGAATATACGCCATCCTTATCGTTTAATATGGCAACGTATAACTTAATCATGTCGTTTTCATCAACTTCGTTAAAAGTATATACTATGTAAGTCTTATCCGTATCTTTTAACTTAAACAAAGATAAACGCTCTGCATCCTTATTAGTACCACTCTCATCAACAATAACAAACTTTTCTTTTTGATTCGTTTGTAAAGCTGACATACCACTAGCAAAACTTTGACCTACGTTAACTTTTTTTCCACTTCCAATGCTACTTGTAGTTACCATATAAACACCTCTTTTATTCTATATACCTTATTTTAACATACTTATTTTCTTTTTGCAACAAAATATGAGCAATCAAAAGCACAATTATCCTTTAAATAATTATCTAAATTATCAATGTTGTTAAATTCTTTACATTTTTTATTTCCTTTATCATAAAAACCTTTTAGCCTTAGCTTTCCATAAGCCCAATCACCAACTATATAATCAAACTCTTTAAAATAATCTGTGTATTTATTTTCCAGTTCCTCTTTATTATATCCATTTTTGTAATCTTTAATTATTTCATACGAGTTTTCTTCTAACGTTATCTTTTCCATCATAACCTCCGTATCTTAAAAAATTATAACACAATTTTTAATCAATTGGCAAACTATACGAACCATTAGTTCCCGCTAGATAATTAGGAACGGAACCTTTAATAACCTTAATAACAACAGGTATCTCACTCGTTAACTTAACATCTTTAGATTGAAAAGGTAAAATTGTTCTTTGGGTAACTTCAATATAAACGTACACTTCAATTAACGCACTATTTATACCATACTGTTTTACCCTCGTCTTAACATCTAATCCAACGTTCCCAGAATATTTTATTTTAACTGGAATCTTTGGTCCCATGTTTGATAAAAATGCATTATTAAAGGCAACTCCCATTGGCACTTCATAAATTATCCCGTTTTTTAAAGAAGGATCAAGCATGTTATCATACATTTCCTCCGGCAAATTTTTTCCTTGTTCTACTTCTTTCAATCTTTGCCTTACGTTTTTTGCAATTTCAACCATTATTTTATTAATAATCTTAGTATTAAAATCAATTGTTTCTATTTCCCCGTTATTATTTTTTGTTATTTCAAACAACTCGTCTTCATCAACCAACTTTATTACGTCTACTATTCCAGTAGTTTTAAGCACTTCTATTCCTAGTCTTTTTGTTTGAACACTTGCATAACTCATTATCGCTGGCATTGCTTTTTTATTTAAAATAGTTAGTGATATAAAACTAAATATAATAACGAATAAAAAAATTAAAACATAAGTATTTTTTAATAACATTTTTATTTTATCCATAATATCACATAATAATTATATGAAAAAAACAAAGATATAATATCTTCGTTTATTTCATAATAAATTTAGTAATAACAAAATAAGCACATACACCAAGTATTATTAATATTGCCAGTACAATAAAAACGATTTTTGTTCTACTACTTCTTTTAAGTTGTTTGGTAAGTGTACTAAAATCTTCAAAATCATTTTTAGTAAACATATTAGAATCCGTATAAAAGTTTTTATCAGCCTTTATTAAGGTTTTTTCCAAATCATTTTTTATCTCTTCCGTACTAGTTTTTTCAGGAACCTTGGTATTAGTAACATCAAAAGATGCTTCGATTGGATTAGTAACAATGGTATTATCAGAACCTTTAAGTTCCGAGAACATATCTAAGGCATCCTTTGTCTCACTATCCTGCTTAGGGATTGCCATGGTATTAATTAGTTCCTCTAATTCTTGTTCTTCTTTTTCCATTTCATCATACCGTTTGTCGTACTTGCTTCCCCTACTTTCGGTAAACTCCATATACTTCTGTTTTTCCCTGGCTTCTTCAATAAAAGCTCTTTTACTTTTGGCTTCGTTTAAGATCTCGTTAATATCATGTACCTTTTGTCTTTTTTTATCAAATAAGGGATTATCATAAGTATCTATATCTTCTATCGAATAATTCCTTAGGGTACGATATTGCCTGGTATCATATTTATCATCTAGCATGTTTTTTAACTTATCTATGTTAATTTCTTTTGCAGAATCAATTACTTCCATGTTTTTATAAGTGGTATCACGGTACATATCATCATACACTTCTTCATATAATTTGGTGTTTTTCTTAGAACGTTCATATTTTTTTTCTGCATCTATTTGATACTTGTCCATTCTTGATTGCATAAAACACCTCCTATTTTCTATATTATAATAATAACATACTTTACGTTTTTTTAAAAGTATTATTGATTTTTTCAAAACTTGTTATATAATTAACTTAATGGAGGTATATCATGAAATTTGAAGTTGATAAAGACGCATGTATTTGTTGCGGTGCTTGCGCAGCCATATGTGAAGACGTGTTTGAAATAAACGATGAGGAAGGTTACGCCGTAGCAAAAGATAAAGAAGTAACCGACGAAGAAGTAAAAGACAACGCTATTAGTGCGATGGAGGGATGTCCTACTTCTGCAATTCATGAAAAAACAGCATAAACAAAATGCTGTTTTTTATTTGTTGTTAGCAATGTTATATAAGCGTTTAACCTCCTTCGATGTCAAGGCTCTTTTCTCACCACTTTTTAAGTTGCCAAGGGTTAAAAATGCAAATGCTTCTCTTTTTAATTTGATAACTTCATGCCCTACCGCTTCCATTAATCTTTTTACTTCGTGATTAATACCATCATGAATGGTTATTTCAATTATTGACGTTTTATTTTTCTTATCTAGTTTTTTTAATTTAACTCTTGAAGGACATATTTTCTTATTATCTATTTTAATACCTTTTTTTAAAGTTTTTACTTCGTCACCAGTTACTATTCCTTTTACTTTTGCAACATAAAATTTATCTATTTTATTTTTAGGATGCATCATAAGGTTAGCAAACGCTCCATCGTTAGTTAAAAGAAGTAACCCAGTTGTATCATAGTCTAATCTTCCCACCGGATATATTCTTTTAGTAACTTCATCAAAATAGTCTAAAACGGTCTTTCTTCCTTTATCGTCTTTAGTAGTACAAACAACTCCTCTTGGTTTATAAAATAAATAATATTCTTTTTCTTGATACTCAATTAGATTCCCTTCTATTATTATCTCATCACCAAAGGAAGCCTTAGTACCCAATTCGGTAACCACCTTACCATTTAAAGTGACTTTTCCTTTTTTAATAAGTTCTTCCGCTTTTCTTCTTGAACAATAGCCAGCCTCAGCAATTAACTTTTGTAAGCGCTCCATAATTACACCTTCTTTATACTCTTGTGATTTTTCATTAACTTCTTGATTCCTTGACCTTTAAACGCGATGGTTGCAACCAGTTTATCAACGTTAACAACAACTCCTGGGCCATAAGTATCATGAATTACGTTATCACCAGCTTTTAATCCATTATCCTCGTTAAACATTTTAGATTTATCTATTTTAACTTGATCAATACCAACGTTTTTCTTTTCTGGAGCATCGATATAATCTTTATCTATTTCGGCAATAAACCTACTTGGCATGTTAACGCTTGACTTGCCAAAAAGCGTTCTTTTTAATGCGTTTACTAAATAAAGTTTCTTCTTAGCTCTCGTTATTGCAACATAACAAAGTCTTCTTTCTTCTTCTAGACCATCAGGTTCCTCTATACAATTAACGTGAGGAAAAATATTTTCTTCCATTCCGACCACGAACACGTACTTAAACTCCAACCCTTTTACCGCATGAATGGTCATAAGCGTTACCTTAGGAGTATTATCATCTTTTTGTTCACTAACGTCACTGACTAAACTAACTTCGTTTAAGAAATCCTCTAATGATGCAATACCGCTTTCCTCTTCAAATGTTTTTGTAATAGACTTAAATTCTTCAAGGTTTTCAAGCCTAATATCTGCCTCTAAAGTATGTTCTGATTCTAATTCACTTCTAATACCAGACTTTTCCAAAACCATATCAATCGTTTCAGTTAAACTTAAAGATTCACTTTTTTCTTTCATCTCTAAAATCAAATTTTTAAAATCAAGTTCTTTTCCTTTTTCTATGACATCAAACATTGACGTTCCCTTTAAAACGGCATCCATGCTTAAGTTTTCGATTGTTTTTACACCAATTTTCCTTTTTGGATAATTAATTATCCTTGTTAACGAAACATCATCTTTTGTGTTATAAATAAGCTTTAAATATGCTAAAAGGTCCTTGATTTCCTTTCTAGAATAGAATGCAAAAGCACCAACGATTCGGTATGGAATATTGCTGTTTAAGAACCCTTCTTCTATCGTTCTTGATTGGGCGTTAGTTCTGTATAGCACCGCAATATCATCTAAACTCACACCACTTTCTAATAGTCCTTTTATTTCTCTTGTCACAAACGACGCTTCTTCTTTCTCATCAAGTGCTCTTACGTATTTAATTTTTTCGCCCGTTTCGTTTTCCGTCCATAAGCGTTTATCTTTTTTTTGGACGTTATTTTTAATTACACTGTTAGCAGCATTTAAAATCGTCTTGGTAGAACGATAATTCTGCTCAAGTAATATTACCTTAGCATCTTCGTAATCTTTTTCAAAGTTTAAAATGTTTTTAAAGTTAGCGCCCCTAAAACTATATATAGATTGTGCATCATCACCTACAACACAAATGTTTTTATACTTTGCACTTAACATTTTTGAAAATATATATTGAACCTCATTAGTATCTTGATACTCATCTATAAACACGTATTTAAAAAGTTCCTGATATTGTTCCAACACTTCCGGGTGATTGTTAAATAATTCAATTGGTTTAACAAGCAAATCATCAAAGTCTAAAGAATTATTTCTTAATAGAGTTTCTTGATACTTTTTATACGTCTTATAAGTTATATCGCTTATCTCATCATTTACGAAGTTTTTATATTTATCAGGAGTTACCATTTCGTTTTTGCAAGAACTGATCCTGTTTTTAATAAACTTAGGATTACACCTTGATGTATCAACGTTTAGTTCCTTTAAAACTTTTTTTATTACCGTTAAAGAATCATCACTATCTAATATGGTAAAGTTCTTATCATATCCTAATCTTTCATAGTTTTCTTTGATTATTCTAAGCCCAAACGAATGAAACGTTGATATCTGAATGTCATAACCGATACTTCCTACTTGTTTTATAATTCTTTCTTTCATTTCTTTAGCTGCTTTATTAGTAAATGTTATTGCAACTATGTTTTTAGGATTTATACCCCTTTCTTTAATCAAATAAGCCACTCTAGCGGTTAAAACACTAGTCTTGCCACTTCCTGCACCCGCAAGTATTAAAAGTGGCCCGTCGCCCCATAAAACGGCTTCTTTTTGTCTATCATTTAAGTAATCTAAATTCATAAATACACCAACTTCCATAATTTCTATTTTAACATAGAAGCTAAATAAAAAATATATGCAAAACTAAATTTTACATATATTTTTTTGAGCGTATTTTTTTTGAGTTTATGAAAAATTCGCAAAAACAATTTTTTATTAAATATTTATTCACATTTTTTTATACATTAGTTTAGCAAAAAAGGCAATTTAGCATAAAAATCCCTTCAAAATGTAATTTGGTAGAAATTGCATTATATGTTAATATTCCTTCGGAACGTTTAAACATTTGGGTGTCAGCCTCTACTTTCGATAAGGAATTGAAGGTGGTAAAACATGAAAAAACGAACCTTTGTTATCAAAGTCTTTCGTTATATCACCATAATTTTATCACTTTTGTTAGCTATAATAATCGTAATAAAAAAATAGACACCAGTTGAAATAAACTAGTGTCTTCACACAAATCTGTGGGCTGACATTCAAATAATGAACGTTCCCTTTTATTTTATGAAGTTTCCCTCATCTGTATTCATAATAGCATATAAACTAATTATTTTCAATAAGAAATAAATACTTAATAAATTACTTTTTTCAATTAATCTTAATAATCTATTTTTTCCCTACTATCAAGATATAATTTATCTGTGTATTTAATTCTCTTATCATGCGCTAATCTAGAGTATAAAAAACATAAAGGAATATTGTTTTCTTTACATATATTTTCTTTATCATCAATGTTTTCTAAAATCTCACTATAAATTTTTTCATCTATCATTTGGTTTGCCGCAAATAAATCAGCTCTTTTTTCTAATGAATCATCACCATCTATTATTACTTTGCTTTTCGCTTTATTATAATCACTTTTCACGTGACCCAATTCATGATACAAAGCAAAGTAAAACGAAGATTTTTCTTTCAAATAACAAGTCATATATATCGCTGGGTTATCTCCAACAACTTTAGTACATCCTCTTATCTTAGTACCTTTTAAAGCTTCTTCTATCACAAGATATAACCCGTGTTTGTTAAATAGTTTTATTAAAGATGATTTATTAAATGGTCTGGTTCTTTCTTTTTTTAAATCATTAAGAAGCAAAACCATATTAGAAGAGTTGTAGTTAGAAACACTCTGATTTTCTATTAAACTATCACATCTTTTTATCCACAGGAAAACCTTTTTTAAATTTGAATCGTCATACTTCTTAAAAAAGATTTTTTCCTTGGAATACTTTTCAAATATATTAAAATCACGTACGTTTAAATATTTAAGTAAATCGTATGCATTTTGAAGATAAGAAGTTTTATCATTTAAAGTTATCCAATTCATCTTTTCCATTTCTTTTATATAAAATGAATTTAAAAACTCATTTATCTCTTTTTCATTTGAAAATCTATTATTCAGATAGTTATATAATTTTTTCTTTGTTTCTACAAACGTTATTAAATTAACATCTATATCAGTAATAAGGCTAATTGCAATCATTAAATCTTCTGAAATATCAGCGTTTTCATTTAATATGTTATTAATGTGTTTTTGGGTGATGCCTAACTTATCTGCAAAGTCACTTTGGGATATCTTGTGATACTCTAAATAATCTTTCAACATGCTTCCAAATCCAAACATAACTATCCCTCCCCATAATGTTTATCATCTATTTTGACAAATTCTATTTCGGTTATCTCTATTAAATCATATGGATAAGACCCAATCGGTTTCATATAAAGTCGGAGCTTTTTATTTATATGAGCCGTATATATTTCTTTTAAATTATTACGCTTTTTCTCTATTTTATATACTTTTTTAAAAGGGTGATTGATTAAACCTTGCAAATTATTAACAGATAAAATAAGGTCTTCTATTTTTAATATCGTTTGTAATTCCTTATCCAGGTGTTTATTTATAATTTTCTTTTTTAAATCTTGTTTATACTTAGATGTTTTAATAATTTGTAAGATATCACCTCTCTTAAGAACATATTATAACCCAATTAGTTATAACATGCAATATAGATTTAAAATTTTACAAAAAAACACTTAAGCAAGTAACTTAAGTGTTTTAATGAGTCTTATAAACGCTTCTATCTAAGTATTTAGTCTCTATTACCTTACCATCTTTTATTGTTTTCAAATAAGCTAAGTAACCTCCGTTTGAGTATACCGAATAAGGCTCATACGTCTTACCTTCTAAGGCATTCTCGTTAGACCATATATCAACGGTTAGGTAATTACCATTTACGTATGAAACTATGTAAAATGGATAATCATAATTGTTTTTAAATTTATAGTCCGTGATGGTTGAATAAACCGTTGCATCAAGTCCCTTTGGTACGTAATTAGGTGCAAAGGTATGATTTCTTCTTGATACTGTTTGTAACCCAGCCTTTAACTGAGCCATGTATAAAGTAGATGCTAACTGACAAACACCACCACCATTTGCCGTAGCAGATTCACCGTTTAAATATATCGGTGCTGGTAAATATCCATTTGAAGCACCATAAGGCCCTACCACCTTAAGATATGAAAATGTTTCACCTGGCATAATGATGGTGTTGTTTAACCTCTTAGAAGCCAAACTTATGTTATGACCTCTGTTGCCAGCATTAGCAAAATAAGTTGTGTAAGTAGAAATTTTTTTATTAATGCTTGATAACGATTCATACTTAACTTCGTTTGGTATTACGCTACCTTCAGCTTCGATTTTAACTTCCTCTTTAAGGTTTGACAAAGCCTCGGTAATTTTAATTTTTGTTTTTTTAACATCTAAAGTAAACCCACTTACACCTTTATCATAATAAACGTTATGGTTTTCATCAACCACTATTCCATCATCTCGTGCCGTAGTATTAAGTTTTTCTTCCAACGTATTAATTAAATTATCAACCACTGAATCATCATATAATGCATTTAAGTAAAAAGTCTTACTTTTCCTATTATCTTTTATCATCCTTACTTTTTTCATCAATGATAAATCATCGTTGTAACTTTTTATTTCGTTTATAAGGTCCTTATCATCTACGGTTATTCCGACCTCATCATAAGTAAGTTTAAGATCACCATTAACGTTAGATATTGTTATGTTACCGGATTTAATTCTTTGCTTTTCCTCTTCAATTATATTATTTAAGTCCTTTAATTTAGCACCAGTCAAATCAATGTCGTTTAAATATATTCCTGGTAAAATTAAACCATCATATTTAGAAACAAGTTTAGTATAATCATAATACTTATATCCTGATATACCAACTATTATTAAAACAAAAATTATTATTAATGAATATACTATTTTCTTTTTACCCGACTTTTTTACTTTTTCGTTTGATAAAGCATTATATTTCTCCTTTTCCTCATCAAGCATAAGTATTTCTTCTTCATCTAGTTTAAAGGTATTTAATGCTTCTTCTTTATACTTTGAACAGTATTTATTAAATATTTTATTATTAAACGATACGTCGGTTTTGTTTTGATACTCATAAAAAGCAATTTGTTTTCTAGTTTCTTCATTAATCAATTTAAAAAAAGCATTTAATATTACCGATTTTTTATAAAAAGATAGCGTTGCTATTATCCTAGAATAAACAAACGATTTAACGCTTACGTTATCATTTAAGTTACATTGTTCCTTTATTCTGTCAATAATTATATCTTCATCAAGTACCGATAAAATTATTTTTAATATAGCTAAATCTTTTTTTTCGTTTTTTAAAAGAACATCTAACGCCTCGTTTAAATTACTATTAAAAAGTAAATTTTTTACGTAGTTTATTCGTTGGTTTTCGTCTAAACTACTAACATCCGTTATTTTATCACTCATACCTTATCTTCCTTACTATAAATTGATTATAATTTAAAATCAATAAATTGTAAATACATCACTTTAAATGGTTAAAAGAATATACTACTATTGTAAAAAGGAGGAATTATGAAAAAGAAGATTATTATTTTTATTTGCTTGCTTATCATCCTTGCTGCGGCTTTATTTTTTATAATAAATAATAAAAGCAGCAAAGATGATAATACAAGTGGATTAACCGAGGTTAAGGTAGCGGAAGTGGCTCACACCATATTCTATGCACCTGCTTATGCTGCCATAAGTAAAGGTTACTTTGAAGACGAAGGAATAAAAATAGATTTAATTTTAACCGCTGGAGCAGACAAAGTATCCGCAGCTGTATTATCCGGTGACGTGGACGTTGGTTTTTGTGGAAGTGAAGCAACTATATACGTATACAATAGCGGAGAAAAAGATTACTTAGTAAACTTTGCAAGACTAACTAAACGTGATGGCGCATTCCTGGTTTCAAGAGAAAAATATGATGATTTTACCCTTGATGATTTAAAAGGAAAAACCGTAATCGGGGGAAGACAAGGTGGAATGCCTGAGATGACTTTCGAGTGGGCTCTAAGACAAAACGGAATAGACCCTAAAGAAGACTTAACCATTGATACCAGCGTTGCTTTCGCTGCCATGGAAGGAGCGTTTATCGGTGGTGATGCCGACTTCGTAACATTATTCGAACCAAACGCTTTAAGCGTAGAACAACAAGGTTTAGGATACGTAGTTGGCTATGTTGGTGAATGGGGAGGAGAAGTTCCTTATACCGCTTATAATGCTAAGAAAAGCTACATAGAAGAAAACCCAGAAGTTATAGAAGGTTTTACTAAAGCGATAGATAAAGGATTAGAATACGTTAAAACAACCGACTCCGAAGGCGTTGCCAAAGACATATACGAATTCTTCCCAGAATTATCGTTAAATGATTTAACCGCGATCATAGAAAGATATAAAACGTCTGACGCATGGGCTGATTCAACAGAAATAACCGAAGAAGATTTTGATCACTTACAAGAAATAATGGAAAGCGCTGGCGAATTAGACAAAAGAGCACCATATGACAAATTAATTTACCAAGGAAAATAACTAGCGTGGAACTCTTAAAGATAAAAGGGTTATCAAAAAATTACTTAACAAAAAAACAAGTTATATGTGCGCTTGATAATATAAATTTAGACATAAACGAAGACGAATTCATCGTCCTAGTTGGACCTTCAGGGTGTGGAAAGTCAACCATTCTTTCGGTCATTGGCGGCCTAGAGAACAAAAGTGGTGGCGAAATAACTTTTAAAGATGACAAAGTTAAAATTGGGTACATGTTTCAAGAAGACGCTTTATTTCCTTGGTTAACGGTATTTGATAATTGCATGTTAGGATTAAAAATACAAAAACAAAATACCGAGGAAAATAAAAAATACGTTAGATACCTACTTAAGAAATACGGCTTAGCTTCTTTTGAAAAGAGTTATCCAAAAGAATTATCTGGTGGTATGCGTCAAAGAGTGGCACTAATCAGAACCCTTGCAACCAAACCAGACATACTTTTGCTTGATGAACCATTTTCGGCACTTGATTACCAAACAAGAATAACCGTATCTGATGACGTTTTTAAAATAATAAAAGAAGAAAAGAAAACGGCATTAATGGTAACACACGACATCGGGGAAGCAATTAGCATGGCTGATAAGGTTATCGTGCTAAGCAACAGACCCGCGGTAGTAAAAAACGTATACGAAATTAAAATGGATGATAAAAACTTACCAAGCATCAACAGAAAAAATGCTAAATTTAATGAGTACTATAATGCCATTTGGAAGGATTTGGATCATTATGAACGCTAATAACGAACATAAAAAATATTTAAAAAAACTAAAGTGGCACACGATAAAAGTTGCCTTTTCACAAATTATGCTCCTTGTCTTATTTATAGTAGCATGGCAAATACTATCCGATAAGGGAATAATTAACGCGTTTTTATGTTCTAGTCCTAAAAAAGTAGTAGATACCATAATTAACCTATGGGAAACAAATGATTTATTAATTCACGTTTGGGTAACTTTAAAAGAAATATTAATAAGTTTTGGGTTAGGTACAATAATTGGTATAGTTTTCGCCGCTTTTCTTTGGTGGAGTCCTTTTGCATCTAAAGTACTTGATCCATACCTTACGATATTAAATAGTTTACCTAAGGTGTCACTAGGTCCGATAATAATCATTTGGGCTGGGGCTAACCAAAATTCAATAATATTAATGGCCCTTTTAATATCAGTCATATCAACCATAATAAGTGTATACGTAGGTTTTAAGCAAACCAATATCACAAGTATTAAATTACTTAAAAGCTTTGGTGCCAATAAACTTCAAATCTTTACTAAAGTTATTTTACCATCTAACTTAAATACCATTATAAGTTCCCTTAAAATCAATTTATCAATGACCTTTGTTGGGGTTATAATGGGAGAATTATTAGTATCAAAACAAGGACTCGGCTATTTAATAAACTATGGTTCACAAGTTTTCAATACCAACTTAGTCATAACCGGAGTAATATTACTTGGTATATTAACCAGTATCCTTTATTTCATTATATTATTCGTTGAAAATAAAATAAAAAAAGAATGGTAAAAGTTTTTGTAATAAGAAGTGGATGAATAATTATCTACTTCTTATTTTTTTTACATATAATTAAAGGGAGGTTTTATATGAGCATTTTCAAAGGCTCTGGCGTGGCCTTAATAACGCCGTTTAAGGACAATTTAGAGGTTGACTATGAATCACTTAATAACATGATAAAACACTGCCTAGAAGGAGAAACAGACGCCATAATCGTATGTGGTACTACCGGAGAAGCACCAACGTTAGAAGATGAAGAACATTTGATGGTAATAAACGAATGCATAAAAACAGTTAACAAAAAAGTTCCAGTAATTGCTGGTACCGGATCAAACAATACCGCACACGCGATCATGATGTCCAAAGAGGCACAAAAACTAGGAGCAGATGGACTTCTTGTTGTAACACCATATTATAATAAAGCAACGCAGCATGGCTTGGAAGAACATTACAAAGCCATCGCAAATAGCGTTGATATACCAATTCTAATGTACAACGTACCATCCAGAACCAGTGTTAACATTAATCCCGATACGGCAATAAAAATAATAAAGGATAACGATAATATAATAGGCATTAAAGAAGCCTCAGGAAACATTAAACAAGTAGAAGAACTAAGACGTTTAAGCCTTGAGCAAGACGTTTTAATGGATTTATACTCTGGAAATGATGATGACGTTATTAGGATGCTTAATAATGGTGGAATAGGAGTAATATCAGTATGTGCTAATATTACCCCTAAAAGAACCCACGATTTAGTATGTAAATACCTTGATGGTGATGTAAAAGAAGCAGTTAAGTTACAAAACGAGCAAACCGAGCTGAGTAACGTACTTTTTAGTGAAGTAAATCCTATTCCGATTAAGGAAGCGTGCTACCAAATGGGACTTATAACAGAAAGTAACGTTAGACTACCACTAACAAAAATGGAAGAAGGTAATAAAAAAGAACTAGTTAAAGTTTTAAAAAAACAAAAGTTAATTTAAAAAAAGCTACGTTATACGTAACTTTTTTGCTATTCACTTATAATATAACAATCATTAGTATTATAATTCGTATTATTATTACTAATAGAAGTATAATCATACTCAACCCTATCATCAGTTCTATAAACCTTAATCTCTTCATTACGTATAGATTCAGATTCATCGCAAACACCATTATTAAACCTTATTAAACCATCATCTAACAAATCATTTAATGTAAAGGTAAACTCTTCACCAGCAATTAATTTATTAGCATAGTACTTAGCGGCATAAAGATGCGCCGCATTATCTATCTTTTTATTTAATATGTTTTGATTTTCTTCTTCACTACGTCTAATTTCCTTTGTCATACTAGGCGCAGCAATAACCATTATAATGGCAAGTATTACCACTATCGCAAGCAATTCTATTAAAGTAAAACCCTTATTATTTTTAACCATAACCATCCCCCTTTCTATTTCAAATCCAACCCTGGTTCTGGATTAAGACTAAAATCCGCTCTATCGCCTCTTAAATATGCATAATATCCTGCCGCACCAATCATAGCAGCATTATCAGTACAATACTTTATTTCCGGTTTTAAAAGCTCAACATCAAGTTCCTTACACGTTTCTTCTAAAGCTTTTCTAAGGCCACTATTAGCGGATACACCACCCGCTACCAAAAGCTGTTTAACACCATATTCTTTTATGGCTCTTTTCGTTTTCTTAACAAGTATTTTAACTGCCGTTTCTTGAAACGAGGTGGCAAGATCCTCTTTATTAATTTCCCTTCCTCTTTGTTTTTCGTTATGAACTAAATTAATAACGGCACTCTTAAGACCACTAAAACTAAAATCATAAGAATCATCATCCTTAGGTGCTGGTAAATTATAATTATGCTTACCAACGTTTGCCATTTTATCCATTAATGGACCTCCAGGATAAGGAATACCAATTACTCTAGCAACCTTATCATAAGACTCACCAACCGAGTCGTCAAGGGTACTACCAACCTTTTTAAAAGAAAATTCTTTATCCATATAAACTATTTCGGTATGTCCTCCAGATACTACCAAACATAAAAGTGGAAATTTAAATTCTCCTACAAATTTATTTGCGTAAATATGTCCGGCCATGTGGTTTACCGGAACAAGAGGTTTTCCGGTTGCAAACGCAAGTGCTTTAGCTGCTTCTATTCCAACTAATAATGCCCCGTTAAGCCCTGGGCCATAAGTTACCGCAATCGCATCAATGTCGTTCATGGTCATGTTAGCTTTTTTCAAACACTCCTCAAAAACCATGGTTATTGCCTGAGTATGATTACGACTTGCTATTTCCGGTACTACACCGCCGAACTTTTTGTGTATATCAATTTGGGATAAAACTATGGTAGATACTTCAACGTTGCCATTTTTTATTATACTTGCACTTGTTTCATCACAACTTGTTTCGATTGCAAATATATAAATATCCTTCATTTTATCACCTCAAATCCAACTTCATTAAATAAGCGTCTTCATCATTATAATAGCATTTTCTTAATGCTTCTATTTTAAACCCTACATTTTTATATAAGTTAATAGCAGATTTATTCTTGCAATTAACTTCTAAAGTTATGTTTTTACATAAACTTTTTTTAATGTCCTTTATTACCTCTTTAATAATTTTTGTCCCGTAACCTTTCTTTCTATATAACGGATCAATTATAACATCAATAATTTCAGCACGCTCATAAATAATGTCATAAACGACAAAACCAACTAACTTTACACCATCTTCTAAAACCAAACACCTAGAAAATTCATTTAAAGATAAATTGTATTTTTCATGAAGAAAGCCACCCAAATTATTTATGGCTTCAACGTCTTTTTTTGAATACTTTCTAACGTTCATTTTTCTTCTCGGCATCAATTTTTTTCATGTATACTGGTTCTGCTAAATGAGGGTTTATATCAGTTCCACTATGAACGTACTTAACTAATGAAACATAATCATAATCTTTTAAGAATTTGACTTTAGTGTCGTTATTAACACTTAACTTTTCCTTTAAGACATTAACAAAAGGATTTTCTTCCATGGTGACAATGGTAACCTTTTTATTCTTAATATTAAAACTTTCATCATCAACCATCAGGTAATCTTCCTTAGTTTTTTCGCCTTCATAAATACCTGCGTAAGAAAAAGTTTCCTTATCAGGTATTACGGATATCACAACTTCATTTTGAATACCAACTTTTAATGCCTTAAGATTATTTAGCACGTATAATTTTTTGCTTAATACCCATGCAAGTGTTTTCGCTACCGTAACTCCAACACGAATACCGGTAAAACTCCCTGGACCATTTAAAACTACAAAATCATCCACGTCATAAATAGTACAATCTGCTTTTTCTAAGATGTTTTTTATTTCGTTCATTAAAAAATTAGAATGCTTACTATAAGAATTAACGTTTGATACTAAAAGAAGCTTATCTTCCTCTACAAGCGCAACAGATAAGCTTTTCCTAGATGAATCTATAAATAAAGTTTTCAAAGTACATCCTCACATAAATCTTCATATTTACTTCCGTATGGCGTTATAGTAAGTGTTCTTTTTTCTTCACCGGTAATCTTAAACTTAATTTCTAATCTTTCATCTGGAAGCTCACTTTTTATCATATCAGCCCATTCTATAATTACAACACCATCTTTTTTTAGATACTCGTCAAGTCCCAAGTCGGTGGTATCACCCTCTAGACGATATACGTCCATATGGTATAAATCCATTTCTCCAGAGGTATATTCTTTTATGATGTTAAACGTTGGAGAGGTAATATTTTCTTCAATTCCAAGCGCTTCTGCAAATCCTTTGGTAAATACAGTTTTACCGCTACCTAATTCACCAATTAAACATATAACCATGTTGTTAAACTTTTCAGATTCAAAGTTCTGAGCTAAGACAATTGTATCTTCCTCTGAGTTTGTAGTTACTTTATATTCCATTTTAATATCACCATACATATTATAGCAAAAAAAAATCTCTTATTACAACATAAAAGATTATTTTTTCAAAATGTTACAAAAAACGTAAAACAAATAAATATAATAACTAGGAATTGAAAAATTCATTGTTTATAATTTCTTCCAATTTAAGGTAAGACTCATAAAGCCTATCATCTAGCTCTTTATTATGGATGTTATTGTACTTTAGTTTTCTTATACTATCACTAATTATACCAATTACGTACTTACAATATAACTTACTTGTGTTAAAAAACATTTTGTCCACCTTCTATTCAAATAAATTATAAATTATTTATTTATTAAAAAAAAGTATCAGAAATTTCTGATATATCATACATCAGACGAATATATTAAAATTTATATGAGGGGTGATATTATGGCATTTGTTCCAAAAAGAACAAAAGAAAAGGAGCCAGCGGGCTATAAATCACTATACATAAAAGAAAAATTAATAAAAGAAATTGAAAAAATTGCTAAAGATAATAATACTTCTGTTAATAATGTAATAATTTCTATGATTGAGCAGTGTTTAGAAAAAAAATAAACGCTGTCTTTTTAAATAAGAATTAGATTTTTATATGTATAGTAAAAGGGCCCTATAAAGGCCCTTTTTTATTGCATAAAAAAAATTGGCAACTTCCTATTTTCGCTTACACTATAGTCGGCGTTGAAGTGCTTAACTGCTGTGTTCGAGATGGGAACAGGTGTATCCACTTCGCTATCGTCACCAATTAAAATATAGAGAAATAATTCTCTGAAAACATGATAATATGGTTCAACAAATTAATAGGGTTAAACTCTCGATCTATTAGTACTAGTCAGCTCAACATATCACTATGCTTCCACGTCTAGCCTATCAACCAGATAGTCTTTCTGGGATCTTAGTTTTTAAAAAACAGGAAAATTCATCTTGAAGTTGGCTTCCCACTTAGATGCCTTCAGCGGTTATCCATTCCCTACATAGCTACTCTGCACTGCAGCTGGCGCTACAACAGATACACCAGAGGTAAGTCCATCCCGGTCCTCTCGTACTAAGGACAGATCTTCTCAATTTTCCAACGCCCACAACGGATAGAGACCGAACTGTCTCACGACGTTCTGAACCCAGCTCGCGTGCCACTTTAATGGGCGAACAGCCCAACCCTT
>CALVIH010000014.1 GCA_944329445.1 uncultured Bacilli bacterium
TTGTTGATAATTACATTTTACTAGACTTATCGCTTTTTTACTATATATATGTCTCACATCAATTGTAACACTACAATTAAACTAATTTAAAATTAGTTTTTTTCTTTATTCATTTTGTTAAATATGTTAAAATATAAATATAGTATGGGAGGGCTTATGAAGGAGTATACGAAGAAAGTTATATTACTTGTTGCAATATTAGTTGTTACTATCGCAGTGCTAGTGGTGGCTTTAAAACTTCATGATAAGAAAATGGATGATTTACTATCAGAGTCAGAAATAAAAGATTATCTAACCGAAATTAAATATGAAGAGATAGAAAATCATATTATAGAGCAACCAACAAGCATTATATACGTATCAAATAGTAGTGAGGATACTACCAGAAAATTTGATGAAATATTTATACCAGTAATTAAGAAATATAACTTAGAAAACGAGGTTATATACATAAATATTAATGGTGTAACAATAATGGATCCTGTATATCAAAATGCTCCAGAACTAGTTTTTTATAAAAATGGAGAAATTTCTGACATGATAGATGTTAGTACTCTTAATAATAGTGATGATATAATTGATGTATTAAAAGAAAGAAGTGTAATAAGTGATTAACATAGTATTGTTTGAACCAGAAATACCAGGTAATACTGGTAACATAATGCGTACTTGTGCTGCTACTGATACGAAACTTCATTTGATAAAGCCACTTGGCTTTTCTTTAGATGAAAGTTATGTTAAAAGAAGTGGTGCTAATTATATTAATGAGTGCGATTATACAATTTATGAGAATTGGGAAGATTTTAAAAGTAAGAACGAAGGAACTTATTATTATTTAACTAGGTACGGTAAAAAGCCTCATACTTCTTTTGATTATAGTAATAAAGATGAAAATATATATTTAGTATTTGGAAGAGAATCCACCGGTATTCCACTTGAAATTTTAAGAGATGATTTAGAGCATTGTCTTAGAATACCAATGACTAATAAAGTAAGAGCTCTTAATTTATCCAATTGTGCTGCGATAATGGTCTACGAAGTATTAAGACAGCAGAATTATAGAGACTTACTTAAAACGGAACCATTTAAAGGTGAAAATTACATAGAAACTGGTAAAGATGCTAGCGAAAGCTAGCGTTTTTTTATGAACTCATATAAAAGTAATATAAAACTTATATAAAAATAATAACTGTTATTTTTCTATTAAATGATGAACAAATGTTTGATATAATTGATACGTTATATAAAGACCAAACTTCGCATATACGAAGAGCCCTAAGTAAGGTAATGAGGATTTAAGTACTGGTGAGATATTAGAAAAAGGAGGTAAAACTCTTAAGGTAACAAAACATTACGCCTTAGTTTGTAGTAAAAAAATATGTAAATAGGGAGAAAATAAAGATGAAAAATGGAATAATTTTATTTGAAGATGAAAATAAGTCTAAAAACGAAGAAGTAGTTGAAAATTTGATTTATGAAGTAAGAGGGAAACAAGTAATGTTAGATAGTGATTTAGCAAGGCTTTATGAATGTGCAAACGGAACAAAAACTATTAATTTAGCGGTTAAAAGACATATAAATAGGTTCCCTGAAAGATATATGTTTAGATTAACAAGGGAAGAATATTATAAAATTCTAAGGTTTCAATCTGAAACCTTAGAACTAAAACAAGGCGAATATTCTAAATATTCGCCTTATGCTTTTACTGAGCAGGGAGGTGCAATGCTTGCAACCATTCTTAGAACAAAAGTTGCAGAGGAAGTTAGTATAAGAATAATGGATGCTTTTGTAACAATGAGAAAATATATTTCAAGTAATTTACTTGAACAAAAATATATAAACAATTTAGTTTTAGAAGATCATGTTAAAATTAAAACTTTAGAAGATTCTTTTAAAAAGATTGAAGAAAAAAGAAAGGTTAGTAAAATTATACAAATCGATAATTAGGGGATGTAGCAGTAATTTAGGCAATTGAAAAATACGGATATTAATCTGTTTAATTAAATAAAAAAAATATAGTATAGAAAGAAGGTAACGAAATGAAAAATGAAATAGTTTTATTTGAAGATGAGTACGTAAAATTGGAAGTAAATATGAAAGATGATACCGTTTGGCTTAACAGGAGTCAAATAGCTGAACTATTTGAAAGGGATATCAAAACAATAGGTAAACATATAAATAATGCGTTGAATGAAGAACTTGATAATTCAACTGTCGCAAAATTTGCGACAACCACTAAACATGGCGCGATAGAAGGTAAAACACAAACTAGAATGGTTGAGTATTATAATTTAGATATGATAATAAGTGTGGGTTATCGTGTTAAATCTAAACGTGGTATAGCTTTTAGACGTTGGGCTAATAAAGTTCTTAAAGATTATTTATTAAAGGGATACGCGGTCAATAATAAAAGATTAGAGTATTTAGAAAAAACTATTAAGTTAATAGAAATAGCGAATAGAGCGGATGAGAGATTGGAAGATGCTGATGCTAAAAGTATTTTAAAAGTAATAGGTAATTATTCTAAAGCTCTTAATCTGCTTGATGATTATGACCATAAAACCTTAAAATTAAGAAAAGAAAACACAAGTGATAAAGTAATTACTTACCAAGATTGTAAAAATTTAATCAATACTTTAAGATTTAATGAGGAAAGTGACATATTTGCTTTAGAAAGAGACGAGGGATTAAAAAGTATAATAAATACGTTATACCAAACTTATGATGGTAAAGATGTATATCACAGCCTGGAGGAGAAAGCTGCTAATTTTCTTTATTTAACAGTTAAAAACCATGTGTTCATAGATGGTAATAAAAGAATTGCTGCAACTTTATTTATATACTTTTTACAGTTTTATAACATGCTATATAAAGATAATAAAAAAGTGATTGATAATAATACATTGGCATCTTTAACAATTTTGATTGCTGAATCTAATCCGGAAGAAAAAAATATTTTAATTAATTTAATAACTAATTTTTTAATATAAAAAAGATGCCTTTTGGCATCTTTTAATTATTTACTTCTAGTTTTATTGAGTTTATGTTGTCCATCATGATGGACACATAGTCTTTTTTATCTTTTCTATCATCTGCGTTTAAAGTACTTAATGAGTTTAAACTAACGGTTGTAAAACTATATGACTCTTTTAAATTTTTTATCGTATCATTTTCTTCTTCATCATCCATTAAGAAAACGTAGCTTATTTGTTTATTAGCAAGAAGCTTTCTAACGTCTGATATAACTTTATCAGTTAAGTTATCGTTTTCTTCTAATGATATAACGGTAAATCCATATTTTTCAAGGTATTTAAATACATCATTGCTAACGACTATCGTAGGGTTACTAGCACTTGATGCAATCTGTTTTAGTTCCGCATCAATTTCTGATAAGGATAGTTTTAATGATTCATAATTTTCGTTTATCTTTTTCATTTCTATGTTTTCACTTATGTATTCTTCTAATCCCTTTTTTATGTTTGATGCCATCATTAGATAGTTTGCTGGATTAAGCCAATTTTCTGCAACGTCATTCGAATAATTCATTCCAAGCGATGCGTCTATTATTTTAATTTTTTTATTTTCATTTAGTAATTCTACAGCGTAGTCTTTTTCTTTTTTTATCGTTCCGTTATATACGAATAAATCTCCTTTACTATAATCGGATAGTTGTTTATCAGTAAGTTCATAGTTTTTATAATTTATTCCGTCCGGATATATACTGTAAATTGCAATGTTTTCCCCGTATAAGTTTTCCAGTATATATTCCACTGGATATACGCTCGTATATGCTGTCATTGCGCTAGTATCTTCGCTTTTGTCACATCCTGAAAAAACAAAAAGCGAAAGTATTATTCCTAATATAATAATTATTTTATTTTTCATTTTTTTATCTCCTTTTTTGGTACGGGATCATATCCAAAAGTTCCCCACGGGTTACATTTTAAAATCCTTTTTACACCAAGAAAAACGCCTTTTATCGTACCGTGAATTTTAATGGCTTCCTTCATGTACTCTGAACACGATGGGACGTGTTTACAATAACCATGAAAGGAACCTGGAATTTTTTGATATATGTTTATCATCCCAATTAATATATTTTTCATCATGTTTATATTCTATCATTTTTTACTCAATATTGGTAGAGCTATCTTTAAAAAAAAATAAATTTTATACTTTACGTAAAGTGATTTTTTTGTATTATTTTTTGGTGTTTTCGTATGGACATTAATAGCTTGTTTGTGGTATTATAGTGGTAGCCAGTGGAATTTGGTGGTAGATTGTGGGGGATAAATATGTTCATGGGAGAGTTTCATCACAACATAGACGATAAAGCAAGACTTGTTATGCCTTCAAAGTTTCGTGAAGAATTAGGTGATAGTTTTGTTATCACAAGAGGACTTGAAGGATGCTTGTTTGTTTATTCGAAAGATGAATGGCAAACCCTTGTGGACAAGTTAAAACGTCTTCCATTTACCAAGAAGGACGCAAGAGCATTTCTTAGGTTTTTCTTATCTGGTGCACAAGAGTGTTCGTTTGATAAGCAGGGAAGAATAGCTGTTCCGTCGCCACTTGTTAATTACGCAAACTTAAAAAAAGAGTGCGTGGTTATTGGTGTGAATGACAGGCTTGAAATATGGTCAGAAGACGCATTTAATTCTTATTTTAATGAAAATGAGGATAACATATCAGATTTGGCAGAGGACCTATTTGATGGTATGGAGGTTTAAATGAAACATATAAGCGTTTTGTTAGAACCTACGATTAATGCGTTAAACATCAAAGAAGATGGAGTTTATGTTGACTGTACTTTAGGATATGCTGGTCATTCGAGTGCAATCTTAAAAAAGTTAAAAAAAGGGAAATTATATGCTTTTGATCAGGATATTGATGCAAGGGTATATAGTGAAAACGTACTGAAAAATATTGGTAACAATTACGAAATAATTCCTAGTAACTTTGTTAATCTAAAGGAAGAACTAGAAAAACGAGGTGTTACCAGTATCGATGGCATTATGTTCGATCTTGGAGTATCATCTCCACAACTTGATGATGCCCAAAGGGGGTTTAGTTTTCACTTAGACGCACCACTTGATATGCGTATGGATAGAACCTTAAAGTTAACGGCAAAAGAGGTTGTAAATAATTATTCTTTTAATGATCTATATAGGATTATTAAGGATTATGGCGAAGAAAAGTATGCTAAACAAATAGCAAGAGCGATTGAAAAACATCGAGAAGAAAAAGAAATAGCGACCACGCTTGAACTAAAAGACATTATCTCACAGGCGGTGCCAGCAAAGTATAAAAGGCTTACGCACCCAGCAAGAAGAACGTTTCAAGCGATAAGAATAGAAGTCAATAAGGAACTTAGTATATTACCGAAGGCACTTAATGATGCCATTGACTTATTAAAAAAAGATGGCGTAATCGCGGTGATTACTTTTCATTCCTTAGAAGATAAAATATGTCAAGAGGTATTTAAGGAAAGGTCGAAGGAGGATATGGTATTAAAAGGGATGCCTAACGTACCAGATGAATATAAACCAGAACTTAAAATACTAAAAAAAATAAAACCAAGTAAAGAAGAATTAGAAATAAACAAAAGAAGCAGAAGCGCAACACTTAGGATTGCAATAAAACAAAAATAAAGAAAAAAGGGTGATAGCAGATGGCTAAACAAAGAAGAAAGAAAACGAAATTTGAAAAGATGATGATAAGTCTTACCATTACGACCGTATCATTTGTGTTTGTTAGTGTGTTTTTCTTTAAGGCACAGCTATCATCGGTTAACATAGAAGTTGAAAGACTTAAAAATAGTGTTACCAAGCAAGAAAAGGTAAACGAAAGTTTAACGATGAAGGTAAATGAACTTATCTCGTTAGAAAATATGCAGCTTGTTGCAGCACAAAGCGGATTGGAGTATAATAATAATAACATTATTGTAATTCAAAAATAAGGGTGATCGAAGTATGAAGAAAGAGATGTTAAATAAAAACAAGAACGTAACGGTAAAAGTTTTTACTTTAATATTCTTTCTTTTTATTTTTGTATTAATTTTAAGGCTTGGATATCTATGTCTGTCTGGTAAGGTAGATGGTATCGATTTAAAAAGTTTTGCCGACGAAAGAAATACGAAAAAAGAAACCCTTTATGCACTTCGTGGTAACATATATGATACAAACGGAGAAGTATTAGCACAAACCATTAACTCTTATACGATAATTGCATACTTAGATGAGTCAAGAAGTGAAGGATTTGAGACTCCCAAGCACGTGGTAGACAAGGAGGATACCGCCGAGAAATTATCAACCGTGCTTGACATGAGTAAAGAAAGTATCTTGGAAAGACTAAATAAAGATGCCTATCAAGTAGAGTTTGGTTCCGCCGGAAGAGGGCTCACTGAACTACAAAAGGAAGCCATAGAAAACCTTAATTTGTATGGTATAGATTTTATTACCACTCATAAAAGGTATTATCCAAATAATAATTTTTTATCATACGTTATTGGTTATACCACATCTGATGAAGAAGGCAATATGACTGGTGAAATGGGTATTGAAAAACAATATAATAAAGAGATGACCGGTACTAACGGGTTTGTTGAGTATCAAAAAGATTTAAATGGTTATAAATTTCCTAATTCAAATGAGATAAGAAAGGAAAAAACTGATGGTAATGACGTTTATCTAACGATTGATACGAACGTTCAGATGTCTTTAGAGACCGTCGTAAACAAGATGGAAGAAGACTCTAAAGCTAATTGGATTGTTGCGGTTGTTGCTGATGCAAAAACAGGTAAAATATTAGGTTCTGCAACAAGCCCATCATTTAATCCAAACACAAGGGAGATAGAGAACTATTTAAACCCTTTGGTTTCATATACGTATGAACCAGGATCAGTTATGAAAACGTATAGTTATATGGCAGCGTTTGAGAGTAACCCAGACTGGGATCCATATGGTACAACTTGCTATACTGCTCCATACACAATAGGAGAAGACGTAGTAAGTGACTGGAATAAAACTGGTTGGGGAGAAATACCTTATTCAAGGGGTTATACTTTATCTTCTAATACGTGTGTTGCTAACATGATAAAAAACTATTTATCAAGGCAGGAATTAATGGATTATTATAAAAAACTTGGATTTGGTACGGAAACCGGAGTCGATTTACCTAATGAATATACTGGTAAAGTTGATTTTAGGTATGACGTCGAGGTTGTTAACGCTGGTTTTGGTCAGGGTATTACAACGACGCCAATCCAGCAGGTCAAAGCATTAACTGCGATTGCTAACAATGGTGTTTTACTTACTCCTTACATAGTTGAAAAAACCGTTAACTCCTCAACTAACGAAGTTACGTATCAAGCCGAGGTGAAAGAAGGAAATAAAGTAGCTTCACAAGAAACAATATCAAAGATAAAAGAATTGATGTATTTGGTTGTAAACGGAGATTCATCTGAAACTACCGGTAGTAAGTACCGTATGGATGGGTATGATTTAATCGGTAAAACCGGTACTGCTCAAATTGCGAACGCAAAAACAGGTAAGTATTATACCGGTAGTAATGATTATATATACTCTTTTGCGGGTATGTATCCTAAAGATGATCCAGAAGTAATTATTTATGTTGCAATGCAAAGAGGATATAATTATTCAACGGTATTATCTGATGCGGTTAAAACAATCGTTAAGGACACTGCCAAATATTTAGGAATCTTCGAAGAAGCTCCAGAACTTAATAAGGAAGTTACCAAGTACAAAGTAGAAAACTACAAAAATAAGCTAGTTGAAAAGGCAAAACAATCACTAAACGAAAAGGGAGTTACTTACGTTGTTTTTGGAAACGGAACTAAGGTTACTGATCAATATCCTAGCAAAAATACAACCATAAGTACCAAGGACAAAGTATTTATATTCACGAACGATGACGTTGTAACAATGCCTGACTTAACCAATTATTCTGTTAAGGACGCTGATGTTGTCTTAACTAAGCTTGGTATAAAACATACCATAGAAGCATCAGGTTACATAGGATATCAAAGTATAAAAGCAGGTACCATAATTACAAGTGATATGGAAGTGATACTTAACTAAGAACCATATTGAAATAATATGGTTCTTTTACTTTTGTTTTACAAATCAAAATACCAAACTTGACCGAAAAGTAAGACATTTGGTATTATTAAGATAATGGTTTACGATGGATCTTACAAGATTAATAAGTATGACAAATTGAAAATAGCAAACAATAAAAATAGGAGTTGATATAAATGGAAAAAGAAAGAAGAATAAAAGTATTAAGTGTTGTTGCATTAATAGTGGCAGTTCTTGGGCTTACGGTTGCGTTTGCGGCTTTATCACAAACGCTTACGATAAATGGATTTTCTGGTGTTTATCAAGATGATTGGGACATTAGGATTCAAGGCGATGATTCTTATTATGAAAAAGCAAATGCAAGAACTCAAAACTTTGATTATATTAATTCTGCTGGAAATCCTCCATACGGAAAATTTACTTTGGATGTTGGCGAAAATTTAAATACTTTAAGTGGTTTTAAATTTACACTTCAAAAACCTGGAGATGTAGCTACATTGAATTTTTATGTTGCTAATTACGGAGTTGTTGACGCAGAATTATCAGAAATTATAAATACCGAACCAGTTTGTACGTCAAGTACCGGAGACGAAGAGGATGCAAGGCTTGTGTGTGATAATTTAATAATTAAATATGGTTATCCTACAGCTGTATCTTCTGCAAGCTCCACTAATATAGCTGATTGGATAGATGAGTTTAAGGTTGGCGATGAATTGTTAGCATCGCAATCGGATACTTCGACCGATATTATAACAAAATCGGTAAACCTTATTGTTCAGTTGGATCCAGAATTAGATACGTTACCTTCTAGTAGTGTAACCGTTTCTAATTTAGGCTTTAAATTGGTTTATACCCAAAAAGATTAATAAAGGAGGAATATAGATGGAAAAGGAAAGAAAAATAAAGGTATTAAGCGTTATTACTTTAGTTGTTGCAATATTAGGATTAACAATTGCCTTTGCAGCATTATCACAAACGTTAACCATAAACGGAACAGCATCAGTTGATGCAGCAAGTTGGAACGTTCATTTTGAAAGTTTAGATGGTGCTGATGAGGTATCTGCAGAGTTATCTAGAACTCCAAATGAATGGTCAAATTTCTCGGGTTCTGCATTGACCTTTGGAAATGATAAAACAACGGCATCGGTTAACATGACCGTGTTTGGAAGACCAGGCGATACCATAGAATATAATTTTAAGATAGTTAACAACGGAACGGTTGATGCAATCATAAGCGATGTCACTAAAAACACACCAGAGTTTGGAACAAACACTGAAGGAGATTCTCCTGAAACAGGATCGATTGTAGGAACTCCAGATGAGGAAGATATAGAATTCTTTAACAATTATTTTATATACAAATTAACTTATACAGAAACGGGTACTGAAGTTAGTAAGGATGACGTGATAAATGCTGGTGAGGAAAAAAACGTAACGTTAACAATTGGCATCGATGAGGCGGCACCAGAACTTCCTGGTAGCACTAATAATGAAACTGATCCTCCTCTTTTTGTTGGTAATCTAGGAGTAAAAATCATTTATGTTCAAAAGTAAAAAACAGATTTAAAGGCTAGAAATTGTATTCTGGTCTTTTTAATTTATTTTTTTAATAAATAATAATTGGTTAATTGTATTTTTATGACATTTATAGTACAATAGTAAAAGAATAGTAGAAGGTAAAGGAGAATTAAGATGGATCAAAAAATAGAATATTTAAAAAGTATGGGAGTAGATGCTGATGCTGGTATATCTAACATGATGGACGTAGAAACATATAACGAAATGATGGATGATTTTTACAACGGACTTGATGAGGAATTATCAAAAATAGACAGCTTTAAAAACAGTGGGGATATGCCAAATTACGCAATTTTGGTTCATGCTATGAAAAGCAACGCTAGAAGTTTTGGTTTTATGAAACTTGGTGATATTTCTTATGCTCATGAAATGGCAAGTAAGGCTGGCGATGTAAATTATGTTAATGAACATTATGGTGAATTTTTAAACGCGGTAAGTGATGTGAAGAAAATAATAGAAAATTATAAATCAATGTAAAAGGGGAAGATGACTAGTGGATACGAATGTTTTAGAAAGTTATTTAAGAAAAATGCTACTTGATGATTCTGTAGAAATATACGTATTTAACGTTATTTCTGATTCGGTTACAAAATACACGAGTGAAGACGGGAATTTAGTAAGTAGCGATGCTGGTACCGTAACAAATTATTTAGAAAATGTTAAAACCATGGTTGCGCCGGAATATTTATCTGGTTTTATGAACGTGGTTTCGATTCCTAAGATAAAGGAACAAATTCAAGGCGGAAAACAAAAGGTATCTTTTAATTATAAAACGTTAAACAACAAATCTTGTAAGATAACTTCTTGTCTTTTAAACGTTAATGGTCAAGAGTTAATTCTTTCGGTTATAGAAAATGGCGTAGAAAAGACAAGTGATAATGGTATAAATGACTCTAAGTATAATGCCCTTATAAACAGACTTGCGGATATGATTCTAAAAATCAATAACGTTTTTAATTTGGATGAGAAGAAAACCAACATAAAAAACGTTGAGTCATACGTAAATTCATGCTTAGGTAGTCTTACTAACTCATATCCAGAGTTGAAAAGAAGTCTAAATAAAAACGCTGCTAACGTAAGTGGTAGGGTGGATGATTGTTTATTAATCGTTGATGATGATTCCCTTACCAGAAACATGATAAAAAAAGTTTTTGACGGGCAATATAAGATAGTAATGGCTGCGAATGGTAAGGAAGCAATTGATTATCTAGAATCCAATAACAACAAAGGTGTTACGGAAGCGTCTGATAACGTTCTTGGAATATTTCTTGATTTAACCATGCCAGTCATGGATGGTTTTGCGGTACTTGATTACTTAAGTAAGAATAACTATTTATATAGAATACCAGTTATTATAATAAGTGGTGATTACGAAAAAGAAACCAAGACAAGAGTTTATAATTATGGTGTTGCTGACATGCTTGAAAAACCATTTGATTTTGAAGTGGTAAGACATAGAATAGGAAATTTTATTAGTCTTTATAAATCTAGTAATTCTTTAAACGCTTTAATAAGTGATCAATCAAGAGATCTTAAGGACTTGGTTAATCCGTTCGTTGAAAGTTATTTGTATGATTATAAAAATAATATAGAAAACATTAAAAAATATATGAAAATATTAGGAACAAAAGTGATGGAAGATTACCCGGAGTATAATTTAAGCGAGGAAAAGGTAGATAAAATGGCAGAGGCATCAATGTATTATGACCTTGGATTTTACTCAATTCCAAGAACTATTTTGGGAAAGAAGGAAAACTTTACCAATGAAGAGTTAGATAAAATTAAAGATTATCCACTTTTTGGGTCAAAGATGTTAAATTATGTTCTGTCGTTAGTGTCGGATGCTTCTTATAAAAATTATGCTGATAATATAACTAAATTTTATCACGAGAACTATAACGGAACAGGATACCCAAATGGTCTTAAGGAGGATGAGATACCGATTGAAGCTCAGCTTGCTTCAATTTGTATAAATTATTATAATTTACTTAAGAAAGACAATAATGTTGCAAAAGATGTTATTGTTAGAAAATCTGGAGTTATGTTTAATCCTAAACTTGTTAAAAGTTTTTTAAAAGTTGAAAATGAGTTTATAAATAAATAGCAAGGAAGTGTTTATGATGAAATATACTTTGTTTTCTAGCATGGGTTTTACGATTTGTGCGCTTGTTTTTACGATACTTGTAGGCTTCATGTACTTAAGTAAGAAAAAGTTTAAAAACTTAGAAAATAACGTTTATGCGACCATGCTTTTATTAACCGTTATTTTATTAGTACTTGAAATAGCGTGTGTATGCACAATGAGTATCAGAGATAAAATACCCTTACTAAACGAAGTTTTATGTAGGGGATACATATTAGGTACGATTATATGGGTTACTTGTCTTATTATTTACATATGGTCCATGTCGGATAAAAATAAAGAAAAAAGAAATTATAAGAAAACAAACCTTATAATATCTTTAATATCATTTATTTCCATAATAATGTTGTTTATAATTTCTTGTTTATCACCAATTACTTATGAAGGTGGTAATGGTGAGTTGTACGTTATTGGTGGTCCAGCGGTAAACGTTATATATTTAGCGGGCTTTGTCGTAATTGTTATGCTTCTTTTGGCGATGTTTAAAAATAGTATGAAACTTCCTTTATCACAACGGGCTCCAATTTATTTTGTCATAGTTTTTTTCGTTATTGTTACGGCTTTTCAAATTTTAGGAGGCTACGACTTTAATGACCTAACTTATATTTTTGCTTTTTGTGTTATGGCACTTTATTTTACGGTTGAAAGTCAAGATAATAAACTTCTTAACGAACTAGAAAAGTCAAAGGAGGAAGCTGAGCTTGCTGATAAAGCTAAAACGGAGTTTTTATCGAATATGTCACATGAAATAAGAACACCAATGAACACGATTTTAGGTTTTAGTGATTCTTTGTTAAACGAAAAAAAGTTGACTGAAGAAATCGTAAAAAGAGATACTGAAAGTATTCATACGGCAAGCGTTAACTTACTTGATTTAATAAATAACATCCTTGATATATCAAGAATAGAGTCAGGTAAAGAAACGGTGGAAGAAAAAGAATATTCGTTGCAAAGTCTTATTTTTGAAATTAATAGTGTGGTTTCTTCTAAAATTAACAAGGAAGTTTTGGAATTCAAGATTGACGTTAATAAAGATATTCCCTCAAAATACTATGGTGATTATTCTAAAATCTATAAAATTATCGTGTGCACTTTAGCTAACGCAATAAAGTATACGAACTATGGAAAGGTTAGTCTAAACGTTGATGGTAAAAAAACAGAAGATGGAAGATTCGAGTTTGAATTCGTTATATCTAATACGGGACACGCCATGAAAACCGAAGATTTTGAAAAAGATTTCAATGATTTTGTTAAGTTGGGTAACAGTACACAAAACAACATCGATAGTATAACTTTAGGCCTTATCATTGCTAAAAGATTGGTACTTATGCTCGGGGGAGACATTAATTTTATTAATGAGCCTGGCAAGGGGACCCAATATCATATAATCGTTAACCAAAAGATAGCTAACGAAAATAAAATTGGAAACATTTTCTCTACCAGTGAAAATGCTGTCGCTAGTACGAAGGACATAATTGATTGTACTGGTAAGAAGATATTAATCGTTGATGATAATAAAATTAATATAAAATTAGCCGCAAGACTTTTGGAATCTTATAATTTTACCATTGACTCTGCATCAAGTGGTAAAGAGGCAATAGAAAAAGTTAAAAATAATAAATATGATCTTATATTCTTAGATCATATGATGCCGGAGATGGATGGTGTTGCTACCATGAAGGTATTAAAGACGTCTGGTTATTACGTACCTCCCGTTGTTGCGCTAACCGCTAATTCATACACTGGTTTAAAAGAAAAATACATTGAAAATGGGTTTAGTGATTATTTATCAAAACCTATTAATTTTAGAGAGTTAAACAAGTTGATTACTAGGTTTTTTGATAATAAGTAGAAAGGAAGTTTAGCATGATAACAGGTTTAATACTTACCATTGGAAGTTTACTTTTTATAATTTTACTGTTTATTGTATATTATTCTAAGCAAAGGTTTTTATCCATTAGAAACAAAATATACAGGTATATGTTAATCGTTATATTGGTATTATTAGTAACTGAAATAATAGCAACTTTTTGCGTTGGTTATTGCACTAATGATTTTATAAACCTACTTATTTATAGAGTTCACTGGTCGACCGGTATAATATGGTTTGCTCTTCTTTATTATTACAGTATGGTGTTTATTAGCAACATAAAAGCTAATAACATTTTAGAGATAATAAAATACAACAAGAGTTCAAAGGTTATATCGGTAATATTCTTGATCGCTTTTATCGTTTATTTTATAGTTCCGTTTGAAAGGTTGGATCCGTCTTATATTTCGTACATTCCAGGTGCAGCCTCTTACTATGTTTTGGGATTTTGCGCTTTTTGTGTATTTTTAATAGCGATATATATATTTAAGCACGGTAAGGATGCTAGTTTTAGAAACAAAGTGTCAGTATGGATAATGGTTGTTGAGTTAGCGATTATTTTTGCTCTTCAATTAGCATTTCCTACGATTGCGTTTTCAGCAATCGGAGCTGCTCTTCAAATGTTTTTCTTATATTTTAACATTGAAAATCCGGATTTAAAAATAATTAAGGAACTAGAAATAGTAAAAAATGATATAGAAAGATCAAATCGTGCTAAATCAGACTTTTTATCGAATATGTCACACGAGATAAGGTCTCCTATGAACGCGATTGTAGGACTTAGTGAAACGCTTCTTAATAGCCCTAACTTTGATGAAAAATCAGCTAGAACCGATATAAAACACATCGCGTCGGCTGGTAATAATTTGCTTGATATAATAAATAATATTTTGGATATTTCAAAAATAGAGTCTGGAAAAGAAACTTTAGAAAAAAAGGAATACTTATTAAGTAACGTAATAATGGAATTATCCAGCATAATTGAAGCAAGGTTAGGTGATAAACCGATAAAGTTCATAATTGACGTAGAAAAAAATATCCCTTCTAAGTACTATGGTGATAAATCTAAGTTATTTCAAGTGTTATTAAATATTTTAACTAACGCAGTTAAATATACCGAAGTTGGTAAAATAAAATTAACCGTAACAGGAAATAGAGAGAATAACCGAGAGAGATTACTTTTTAAAATCTCTGATACAGGCTATGGAATAAAAAAAGAAGATTATAATAAATTGTTTGAAAAGTTTTCAAGACTTGATACCGCGACTTCAAACGAAATAGAAGGAACCGGATTAGGACTTGTTATAACTAAAAAATACGTTGATTTAATGAACGGAAAAATATGGTTTGAAAGTGAGTATGAGGTAGGAACCACTTTCTACGTTGAAATAAGTGAGGAAATTATAGATGGTAAGCAGATTGGAGAGATTACCGAACCGGTAAAAAACGATAAAGAAATAAACCGAATTGATTGTTCTAAATATAACGCTTTAATCGTTGATGATAACAAGTTAAATATTAAAGTGGCAAGTAGACTTTTAGAGGCTTATAAATTTAACATAGAAACAACAACTAGTGGAAAGGATTGTATTTATAAAATAAAAGAAGGAAAGCATTATGACATCATATTCCTTGATCATATGATGCCGGAAATGGACGGAATAGAAACTTTACACATACTAAGAAAGCTTGATGATTATGAACTTCCTCCAATCGTTGCTTTAACAGCAAACGCGATAACCGGAATGAAGGAAATGTATTTAAACGAAGGTTTTGATGAATATCTTCCAAAGCCAATAAATATAGCCGATTTGGACAAATTAATTAATAAATACTTTAATAAGTAAAAATATGTTATAATGTAAATGATAAGAGGGATGATGACATGAAAAAAATATTAATAATACTAACCATGATTTGTGCATTATTCGTGATGAGTGCATGTGGTAACAAAGAAGTTTTATCAGATTCAAAGATGGTAACCAAACTAAAAGAAGAAGGCTTTAACGTCAATGATATAACTGACGCAATGGAAGATTCTAGTATAAAGGTTGTACGCACCGCTAACAACAGGAAATATCAGTTTGAATATTATATTTTTAAGAGCGAGGAAACCGCAAAAAATGCTTATGAAAATAATTCAGATTTATTTAAACAAAATGAAGAGTTTAAGGGAACCGAAAAACATGGTGATAACTACGATGAGTACGTTCAGCAAACTGATGATTATTACAATAAAGTTGTAAGGGTGGACGCAACACTTGTTTATGTTTCCGTAAACGTAGACTATAAAAGTGACGTCAATAAAGTATTAAATAAACTTGGTTTTTAGAGTCAGTTTAGACTCTTTTTTACTTTTTTAAATATTTTTCAGTATTTTTCAGTATTTTTCAGGGGAATTTTAAAAGAAACGTCTAAATATAAACATAGGAAGTAGTAAAAAAACTAATCATTGTTTTCCATTTTTTATGAAGAATAGAAAGTGGGTGATGCTTATGAGGTTTAAATTTGAAATAAAGTTTACACCGAAATTAATCATCATATTACTTATAATGGTAATTTTGTTAATTATTATATAAGATAAGAAAAACAAGGTTAGTTTAAGCTAGCCTTGTTTTTCAAACAAAAAAACAAAATTGGAAAACAACTAGTTAAGCTGCTTCCTTCAAATATATTATACAATATTATGACTATAATTATCAATATTTTTTTAACGAAAAGGAGCGATAAAATGTTAGAATTAAAAAAAATAACAAAGAGTTATAAAACTGGAGATTTTAAACAAGTTGCTTTAAATGATGTTAGTCTAAAGTTTAGAAAGAATGAATTCGTGTCGATATTAGGGCCTTCTGGAAGCGGAAAAACAACGCTTTTAAACATAATTGGCGGATTAGATAAGTATGATTCTGGAGACTTAATTATTAATGGTAGGTCCACCAAAAAATTTAAGGATAAAAACTGGGACGCATACCGCAATGCTTGTGTTGGATTTATTTTTCAAAGTTATAATTTAATAAATCATATTTCGGTATATAAAAACGTTGAAATGGCGCTTACTTTAAGCGGTATAAAGGGTAGTAAGAAAAAAAGGCTAGTTATGTATGCTCTAAAAAAGGTTGGTTTAGAAAAGCATGCTCATAAGAAGCCTAACCAACTCTCAGGGGGCCAAATGCAAAGGGTTGGGGTTGCAAGGGCACTAGTTAATAATCCTGATATTATTTTAGCGGATGAACCAACGGGAGCTCTTGATTCTAAAACCAGCGTTCAAATAATGGAACTTATAAAAGAAATATCGAAAGATAAATTGGTTATTATGGTTACCCATAACGATGATCTTGCAAAAAAATATTCCAGTAGAATCATAACGTTAAAAGACGGAAAAATAACAAGCGACACCAACCCAGTTAATGACAAAACTGATAAGAATAGTAATTTTAAAATAAGAAAAACAAAAATGAGTTTTTCAGAAGCGATCCTTCTAAGCTTAAATAACATAAAAACGAAGAGGGGAAGAACGTTTTTAACGGCTTTTGCATCTTCCATCGGAATAATTGGGATAGCACTTATATTATCGATTTCAAATGGTTTTAATAAGCAAATAGAAAAATACGAAAAGAATACTATGTCTTCTTTTCCAGTAGCGATAACGAGTGTTGTATCCACTCTCGATGAAGAGGATTTGCAAGATAATAAAAATGCTTTTTCCGGTACTTATGAATATCCTAACGAAGATGTTTTATACACGTATCGACAAGAAGAAAATAGTAAGGTTCACAAAAATAACATAACCGAAGACTATGTTAATTATTTGAATAGCATGGATGATGGAATGCTTAGTGCGATATCATATTTTACAACAACTAACTTTAATTTAATAACAACAAATGGTACGGATTACCAAACGGTAAACACCGGGTCTATAAATTTAAGTTCACTCCCAACGGACTTAAATGGTAATTCTTATTTAGAAGATAATTATGATTTATTAAGTGGTAGTTATCCTAAAAGCTATACTGATGTTGTTTTGATTGTAGATAGTAAAAACAGAATAGATAAGAGTCTTCTTGATGCTTTGTTTATTGATTCTGAAAAGGAGAAAATAGATTTTAATGAGATAATTGGAAAAGAGTTTAAAGTTGTTAATAATGATAATTATTACACGAAGATAAATAATGATTTATTTATAAAAAATGAAGCTAGTAAAAAAATGTATGATGAAAGCTCCATTACGCTAAAAATAACAGGTATTGTAAGAGGAAAAAAAGATAATGCTTTAGCATCTATAATGGATGCCTTATCAGAATCAATGGGGTCTTCGTTGGTATCAAAAATAGGTTATTCAAACGAGTTAATAAATAAAATAGTAAGTGAAAATAAAGAAAGTAGCATAGTTCAAGCTCAAACTAACTCTTCGGGCATAGTGTTTATGGGTGGCATAGAATTTGATGATGCCAATTTAACAAAAGATGAGGCTCTTACCATGTTAGGTGCTAATAGCATCCCAGCATCAATTAATATTTATCCAAATAGTTTCGAAAGTAAAGATAAAATAATAAGTTACTTAGATAAGTATAACGAAGGTAAAGATGATGATAATAAGATAATATATACCGATTATGCTAAACAAATAAGTGATTTATCAAGTAGTATAATGGATGGTATAACAATTGTTTTAATAGCATTTTCTTCTATTTCTCTTATCGTATCATCAATTATGATTGGAATAATAACTTATATATCCGTTTTAGAAAGGACTAAAGAAATTGGTATTTTAAGAAGTTTAGGAGCCAGAAAAAAAGATATAACAAGGGTGTTTAACGCCGAGGTTTTGATAATTGGTGTTATATCTGGTATAGTTGCAATTGTAATAACTCTAATATTACTTGTTCCAATAAATAAAATACTTTATAATTTAACAGATTTAAAAAGCGTTGGCGTATTAAATCCAGTGCATGCTATAATACTAATTATAATAAGTATATTACTAACACTTATAGGAGGGTTTATACCATCTAAAAGTGCAGCAAAAAAAGATCCGGTAGAAGCATTAAGGAGTGAATAGCCATGAAGGCATTAAGTATTAAAGAACCATTTGCATCGCTAATATCTTTTGGAATAAAAAAAGTAGAAACAAGAAGTTGGAAAACTAATTATAGAGGTGAAATATACATTCATGCATCTTTAACAAAAAGTAAGATTGATGATGAAAGAAAAGAAAAACTGCTTAAATTATTACCGGATGGTTATGAGTTTAAACAAGGTTATATTATTTGTAAAGGCTATTTAAAGGATTGTATATTAATGGACGATGAGTTTTTAGAAACCATAAAAGAAGATAAAACGGAAGTCTTATGTGGACATTATGAAAAAGGAAGATATGCCTGGGTAATTGATGATGTTAAAATATTAGATAAAAAAATACCTGTGAAAGGGAAATTAGGTATTTGGAATTTTAATCAAGAAAGTTAAAAATTTTCTTGATTTTTTAAAGTTATTATGTATAAAATTATTAAGGGAAATATTTTAAGAAAGAAGTATGATATTTATGAAAAAAACAAAAATAATATGTTCGTTAGGTCCAAGTAGCTATGATGAAGACGTAATAACTAACATGGTAAATAATGGAATGGACACGGCTAGAATAAATTTTTCTCATGCAAAAAAAGATGATGTTTTAAAAGTTATAACAACTTTAGAAAACGTAAGAGAAAAAACCAAGAAGAACGTAGCTCTTTTATATGATACAAAAGGTCCTGAATTTAGGTGTGGTGATTTTAAAGAAGGTTCTATAAAATTAGTTCCTGGAAAAACAATAAATATTGTAAAAGAGATAGTTTTAGGTGATGAAAACCAATTCAGCGTGAATCATCCTGATTGTATTGACTACATAAATAAAGGAGACACCATCTTAATTGAAAATGGGTTAATGAAGTTAGAGGTAATAGAAAAAGACGATGGTAAATTAACTTGTATGATAATATCCGGTGGTGTTTTGGGCAATAAAAAAAGTATTAACGTACCAGGTGTTAATTTGAACATACCATTTATTAATGAGGTTGATAAAGAAGATATCTTGTTTGCGATTAATCATGAAGCTGATTTTTTAGCACTTTCTTTTGTTAGTGACGCAGAGGATGTTCTAAGAGTAAAAGAACTTTTAAAAGAGCATAATAGCGATGCACTATTAATAAGTAAGATTGAAAACAAAACCGCGATTAATAATCTAAAAGAAATAATAGAAGTAAGTGATGGAGTTATGGTTGCACGTGGTGATCTAGGTGTTGAAGTTGACATGGAAGAGCTTCCTTTTTATCAAAAACAAATCATTGACGAAGCGAGAAGGCAGGGTAAAATAGCAATAGTTGCAACCGAGATGTTAGAATCTATGAAAAATAGTATTAGACCAACTAGGGCTGAGATAATAGACGTTTCTAACGCCGTTTTAAATGGTGCTGATGCGGTTATGCTAAGTGGTGAAACAACCGTTGGCAAGTATCCAGCATTAACGGTTAAGTGCATGAGTAACATTTGTATGACGGCTGAAAAGCATCTTGATTACAACGTTGATTTTAAACATTTAAAAAAGGATTTTAAAAACGCAATATCATCAAGCGTTGTTGAAACATCTAACATATTAAACGCTAAGTTAATAGTTGCGGCGACAATGTCTGGAAATACCGCAAAAGCAATAAGTAACCTAAGAAGTGGAGCACCCGTTTTAGCAACTTGTACGTCTTTAAAGACCGCTAGACGTTTAGCATTAAACTTTGGAGTTTATCCAAAGGTGACAAAAGTTTATGATACAACGGATGAAATAGTTGATGATGCAATAAAAAATGCAAAAGAGTTTATGAATTTAAAAGAAAACGACTATATAATAATAACTGGTGCATTTCCTAAAAACAGTCCTACAAACTTTATGAAAATAGAAAGAATATAAAACAAGCCAAAAAACGGGTTTGTTTTTTTAATAAAAAAAATTAATTTTTAGGGGATTTTTAAAAATTATGACTAATAATTAATTTTGATGAGTAACCTAAGACCAAAGGTTAGATGTGCTTTCCCGATTTTTATGAAGAATAGAAAGCGGGTGATGCCTATGAAACAAGAAATGAAGTTTCTTAAAGTAATAGTAATCCTTTTAATTTTATTATTAGTGATTCTAATGTTTAAAATATAAAAGAAAAAGCATACTTAACTATTTGGGGGTAAGTATGCTTATTATTAAAAACTTTTAAGGAATGCTGCTAACCATAAGGTTGCTCTTTCTATTTATGTTATAGCTAAAATTAAATATTATATCAACATAAAATAATAAGAATTACGCATGTTTTATTGACAACTGTTATATACTGTTATATAATCAATATAACAGTTAAGGAGGAAGTATGAAGCTAATTATAAGTAATAGTAGTAACGTTCCTATATATGAACAAATAAAAAATCAAATAATAGACCAAATACTAAAAGATGATTTAAAAGAAGATGAAGCACTTCCATCCATTAGAACACTTTCAGCGGATATTAAAATAAGTGTTATGACGATAAAGAAAGCTTATGATGAATTAGAAAAAGAAGGCTATATTATAACAAGGCAAGGTAAAGGAAGCTTTGTTGCACCTAAGAATTTAGAACTTGCTAAAGAAGAGAAGAAAAAAGAAATAGAAGAGCATATAAACAAAATAGTTTCTATTTCAAAGATTTATAACATTGATGAAAAAGAAGTTTTAGATTTATTTAAATACATGTTTGAAGGAGAAAGTTAATGATGAATGCAATAAAAATAAAAAAGTTAAAAAAAAGCTACAAAGATTTTTTATTAGATAATGTTAACATTAACGTACCAAGTGGCATTATCGTTGGTTTGATTGGAGAAAATGGAGCGGGGAAAACTACTTTAATTAAGTCAATTTTAGGAATTGTAAAATCAGAATATGAAGTTTTAAAAATCTTTGATAAAGATTATAAAATAAACGAGTCTGAAATAAAAGAAAACATTGGAATTGTATTAGATAATGCTTTTTTTCCAGAACTTTTAACACCAAACGATATAAATTCTAGTATGAAAAACATTTACAAATCTTGGGATGAAAACTTATTTAATACTTATATAAGAGATTTTAAACTTAAGAATAATAAGCCAATAAAAAACCTTTCAAAGGGGATGAGAAAAAAGCTTGAGATAATAACCGCTTTATCACATCATCCGAAATTACTTATATTAGATGAACCAACAAGCGGTTTGGACCCGGTAGTAAGAAGTGAGGTTTTAGATTTGTTTTTAAAGTTTGTTAAGGATGATGAACATACGATTTTATTATCAACTCATATAACAACTGATTTAGAGCATGTGGCTGATCAGATAATATTTATTGATAATGGTAAAATTCTACTTGATAAACCAAAGGACGACATAATTGATAATTATGGAATTTTAAAATGTGATCATAAGAATTTTGATTTAATAGATAAAAATGATATAGTGACGTATAAAAAAAATAAATATGGATGTGAAGTATTAATAGGTGATAAAAATAAAATAAAAAAGAAATATAAGGATTTTGTGATTGATAACATTACCTTAGAAGATTTAATGATATTAATGATAAAAGGAGAAAGATAAAATGTTAGGATTTATAAAAAAAGATTTATTGTTAGTTAAAGCAAACTTAAAATCACTTATTATAATATTTTTCGCTTTTATCTTTTTAACAATTAACGAAACGTTTAATTTAAGTTTTGTACTTCCGATAATGGGCATTATGTTATTTATATCAACCTTTAGCTACGACGAATACAACGGATGGAATAGCTTTGTTGCATCACTTCCAAACGGAAGAAAAAAAGCCATTCAAGGAAAGTATATAGCCTCAATTATTTTAACTATCATATTAACTTTAATAAGTGTTTTAATTTATTACTTGCAAGTATCACTTAATAATAAAGACATAATGATGAACGAATTAATTAACATTATTTTAAGTAGCATCCTTGGTATTGTAATAATAGTATCTTTTATGTATCCAATCATAATAAAGTTCGGTTCTACTAACGGAAGAATATGGATGTTTGTAATGGTGTTTTTAATCGTTGGGATATGCGGTGTTTTATCAAATTTTGTTGATTTAAGTTTTTTAATTAATGCGTTTAACAAAATAGAAAAATATGGATATTTTTTGATACCATTAGTTTCGGTTATCATGTTGTATATATCATATAGAGTTTCGCTTAAGTTATATGAGAATAAGGAATTTTAATAAGATAAGCCTAAGATAATTTGGTTTATCTTTTATGTTATAATATTTATGTTAGAGGTGATAAAGTGACTTATAAAACGTATTATAATTCACCAATAGGTAAGATATTATTAGTAGGTAAAGAAGGAAAGCTTTTTGGTTTATGGTTTGAAGGACAGCGTTATTATTTAGATAATGTAAAAGAAGAATTGATTTTAAAGGATGACGAACCCGTTTTGGTTGAAACTAAAAAGTGGTTAGATGAATACTTTAATGGTAAGAAACCAAGTATTAACAATTTATCTTTACAACTTACGGGAAGTAATTTTAGAAAAATAGTATGGCGCGAGTTATGTAATATTCCTTACGGAACTATTACGACGTATAAGGATATTGCTAAAAAAGTGGCTGAAAAGACCAATAAAGCAAAAATGTCGTGCCGAGCGGTAGGTGGTGCTATTTCTCATAATCCTATTTCGATTATTATTCCGTGTCATAGGGTTATTGGGGTAAATGGTAATTTAACCGGTTATGCTGCAGGTGTTGATAAAAAAGTAAAATTATTAAAACACGAGAAGGTAGATACTACTAAAATTAATTATTAAAAAGGAGTAAGAATTATGAATGAGAAGAAAAGATGCTGGTGGTGTAACTTAAGTAATCCTTTGTACGTTAAATATCATGATGAAGAGTGGTGCGTACCTAACTCTAATGATGATTATTTGTTTGAAATGTTAGTTTTAGAATCATTTCAAGCCGGTTTATCATGGGAGTGCGTTCTTAATAAAAGAGAGGCGTTTAAAAAAGCGTTTGATAACTTTGACATCAACAAAATAATTAATTATGATGAACGTAAAATAAATGAATTATTATTAAATAAAGATATTATTAGAAATAAGTTAAAAATCAAAGCAACCATTAATAACTCTAGAATATTTATTAAAATAAAAGAACAACATGGTAGCTTTTATAATTATTTAAAAACTTTTACAAAAGGCAAAATAATATATGAAAATGACAAAGTAAATAGCCCGCTATCTGATGCCATATCAAAAGACCTAAAAAAGAAGGGCATGAAGTTTGTTGGAACCACCATTATATACTCTTATTTACAAGCTGTAGGAATCATTTTTTCACATGATGAAGAATGCTTCTTATATAAAGAAAATAACAATTTATAATGATTTTTTCCTTACCTCAAATCATTAAAAATGTTATAATAAAATTGTAATTAGTAGCTAACTTACATAAGCTTTTGGTTGGCTATTTTTATTAGAAAAGGGGTGTTTTTTATGTTTGAAAAAGACTCATACGTAATTTATAAAAGAGACGTTTGTAAAATCACTGATATTTTTAAAAGCAAAATTAATAACACGGAGTATTATCGTTTAAGTCCGATATCAGATGAATCATTAAAGATAAGTGTACCAACCGAAAATAAAAATGGATATTTAAAAAGGTTGCTTACGAAAGAAGAAATTGAAAAGTTAATTGATAACATTCCTAATATTATGCCGGTTGAAGCTGATTCTCGTTCATTAGATAATGTTTATAAAGAACTATTTCATAGTGGTAATCATGAAGATTTAATAAAAATAATAAAAACAACATACTTAAGAAATAAACATAGAAAAGAAGCTAAAAGAAGTATTGGACAAAAAGATGATGAGTATTTTAAAAAGGCTGAGAAGTATTTGTATAATGAGTTTTCCGTTGTGTTAGGATTAGATTTTGATGAAACTAAAAAATACGTTATAGATAAGGTAAAAGAAAATGTTAAAGATTAGTGAAAAATTAAGCGATCTATCAAGTTTAGGACTTGATGATAAAATAGTAGAAAAACTGAAAATAAGTGGTATATCATCCACTAAAGAATTATGCAAAACAGGTAAAAAAACTCTTAAGAAATTAAATTTTAACGTAAAAGATGTAAATTACATAGAAGTAAAACTACAATTACTAGGTCTTGATTTATCAAGAAAATAAAAGCCAGTTTATGGCTTTTTTATTTATTTTAATGCTATAATATACATGGTAATTACATATACGCCTAAGAAAAAATAATTATATATAAAAGAGCATATTTTTGTATGTTCTTTTTTTATTACATTAAATCATAAACTTATTACAGGTGATGGTCTTTTGAACAATAAAAAAGCAGATGCAAAAATGAAAATATTCGTAATTGGAGTTTTTTTCGTATTTATCGTGGTAATACTAAAAGTGTTTTATATACAAGTATTTGAGTATGATAAACTAAATGAGCTAGCTTCTGATTTATGGAGTAGAAACCTTCCGATAGAAGCGGACCGTGGTAAAATATATGATAGAAATGGTGTTGTTTTAGCGGATAACATAACAACTACATCACTTGTTTTAATACCTAGTCAAATAAAAAATAAAAAAGAAACAACCAAAAAATTAGCGGATATTTTAAACGTATCTTATGATACTATGAGAGAGCATGTTTATAAAAACACTTCTATTGAAAGGGTTCATCCGTTTGGCAGAAGATTAGATTATTCTGTTGCAGAAAAAATAGAAAAACTAAACTTAGATGGAGTTTACTTAGTAAGGGAATCAAAAAGAAGTTACCCGTACGGAACGGAACTTTCTCATACTTTGGGATTCGTGGGTATAGATAATCAAGGCTTATCTGGAATAGAACTTCAATATGATGATTATTTAACAGGGGAATATGGTGCGATAAAATATTTTTCGGATGCTAAGGGAAACAAACTTAATTTATCTCAAGTATATGAATCACCTCAAAATGGTGTTAACGTAACTTTAACTATTAATCGTGAGATTCAAGCTAGCGTAGAACGGGAATTAAACAACGTAATGACGAAGTACGAGCCAGAGACGGCACTTGCTCTTGCGATGGATCCAAATACTGGTGAAATACTTGCAATCTCATCAAGGCCTAACTTTGACGCGGTAAATTATCAAGACTATGATATAGAAACGCTTAATAGAAACCTTCCTATTTGGGCTACTTATGAACCGGGATCTACCTTTAAAATAATAACTCTTTCGGCGGCGTTAAACGAAGGATTAGTCGACTTAGATAACGAAACTTTTTATGATTCTGGAAGTGTTCAGGTTGCGAACGCTAAGATAAAGTGTTGGAAAGCAGGTGGCCACGGATCACAAACTTTTTTACAAGTTGTAGAAAACTCATGTAACCCTGGTTTTGTAGAACTTGGAAACAGGTTAGGAAAAGAGACGTTATTTGATTATATTGATAAATTTGGATTTGGGAAGAAAACCGGAATTGATTTAAATGGAGAAGCGACCGGCATTATATTTGACTTAGATAAAGTAGGTCCAGTTGAACTTGCAACAACGGCGTTTGGTCAAGGTGTATCAGTAACTCCAATACAACAAGTTGTCTAATAAATGATACCCTTACTATTACTAGAGGAATAAATAGTAAATACACTAAAAAATACGATGTG
>CALVIH010000015.1 GCA_944329445.1 uncultured Bacilli bacterium
TTTAGATATTTTAAATACATCTTCCATATCAAATTGGTTATTATCATAATATTTTTTTATTTCAAAAACAGTTTCCGTTTTTATAATTTCATTTCCATATTGTAAAACTTTCCTAAAAAAATTTTTGATTACCATTAGAATAGTATCTATATAGTTTTTTAGTTTGTTATTTTCATCTGATAAACTTTCATTCCTTGTAATAAGTGATTTAACTTCTTTTTGAAGTTTTTTATTTTCTGTTTCTAATGATTTATGGCTTTTAGTAAATTCATTAACTTCAGCAAATAAATCATCTAATTTAGGTTGAAATTCCATAATTTTTTTAGATTCTGTAATAACCTTGTTCATAGAATCAAAAGTATCCTTTTTAACTTTTACATATTCTTTATCAAATAAAATATTTTTAGTTGTTTGCATTTTAGATTCAAAATTATTTATAGCATTGTCTAATTTTTTATCTAAAGCACCTACTTTATTCTCATAATATTTTGTAGTCTTCTTTAATTCTTTTACATTTTGATGTTGTACATTACTACCTTTGATACCTCGTTCTAAATCATAACCCTTATCAATAAGTCTTTTATAATATTTATCTTGTAATTCTGATAGATGAACTTTATCCTTAATATATTGTTTTTTTGATATAGTAAACCTTTCAGTACTTGTTCTTTTGTCATACTTTTTAACAAGTGGTACAACAACACAATGAAGATGAGGCGTTTCTTCATCTAAATGAACAGTTGCATGTAATACTTGTTCTTTTGTATATCCTAAATCTTCATATACGAACTCCATACAAGTATCTGCCCAATTTTTAATATCATCTCTTGTCATATTATTAAAAAAATTATGCGTAGCAGTAAATAATAGTTCATCAGCTACTACATTTTTGGATTTATTTAACATTTGATTAAATGTCTTTTTTCTATCTTCTCGTTCTGTTTTCATTCTTTCATCATGTTCTTTTTTGTATTCTTTAGTCAAATTATAAAAACCCTTAACATATTTTTCTGTTAAGGGCACTAATTCTATATTATTCTTTGTTAGTTTTATTTTTATATTAGGGTTAGAATTATATGCTTTCTTCTCCCTTTTATTATGTGATCCTATTTGCGCTAAATCTTGTAATGTATAAATAGGTTCACTTCTAAATATTGCATAATTTAAATTCATTTAACAAACCTCTCTTTCTATTTTCGCATAATAAAAAATGCTTTTTTAAAGCATCTCCATATATTATATTTACAAATATTTTTCTGCCATACACTTAATATAATAATTATCATTATTTTTTAAATTTGTAATGATAGTAGAGTAAAGGCCTCTTTTATTTTTATCTGTATTTTTAATTAATTGTATATATCCAATACACTCCTCAAAAACCATATTATTCAATTTTTTCTCAAGTATATTCAAAATTTTTGTTTGATATTTTGTACCAATAAAAACTTGACTCATTATAATTGTATCAACTCTTATATCCAAGTCATTCACTTTGTAGAAAATTGTAAACAGAAAAAATAATTTATCAATGACATTATCATTTTTCTTTTGACAAAAATTATTCAAAATTAAAACGCAATCCAAAATTTCTCCTATATTATTAGGCGATTTTATTGCTTCTTCAAGATAAAAACACAACGCATCTTCATACTTAATATTTCTAACAATAACATCCAACATTATAATATTAACTTCAAGATCCACTTTATCTCTCAATTTCATCTCGCCAATTCCATAATATTCACAGCATTTTATATTTCTTGATTTATGAACTATTTCAATAATATTATCTTTAACTGTTTTACTTTTCTCAACTATAAATAAATGTGATAGCAATTTAATGTGCTTAATCTTTTCGTATATAAGTTCATTTTCAGAAAGAAGTATAGACTGGACTAATGGTAAATATTCCTTTAAAATAATTTTTTTTATTTCACCATTATATAATTTAGGAGTAAATATATCAACACCAAGATTATATTCAATCATATATCCAGATATTAATCCTGGTGTTTTTTCTCTTTCTTCGTGCCTTTCCTTGTATATTTCTATTATATTCTTTATTACTTCTAATTTGTTTCTTCCTAATTTAATTTTATAAACCATATTATCTGTTGTACCAGTTTGATTAAATAAAACATCATATTTAGATATTTTAGGATTCCTTTTCTTTATTTTTACAAGACATTCTGATAATTTATGACTTATATATTGTTTTTGCTTTATTAATGCATCAACAATATTTTGATATTCTTGAAATCCTACTTTATCCAATTTATCAACATTTATTTCAGCAAGTACATCGATTATATCAACATAAAATCTAGAATACGATTGTTCAAAATAATCATACATTATTTTTAACAATTTATTTATATTATTTAATCTCTTAATATTAGCAACAATTGCTTTAAATGTATTACTTATTATATTTATATTATAATCATCTTTAATTGTTATTATTTCCAACATTCTATTTTCTAAGTAAATATATAAACCGTCATCTATATATCTACCATAAATTTCAAATAAAAATATGTTGCTTTTATCTTCTTCAAATTTAAATAATGATTTTCTACTATCAATTATAGAATTTATGAAATCCTTGCTAATAACAAAAGAATAATTTAACTTTATTTTATTAAACAACTTTCTATATTTTTCAAATTCCCCACTAAGAAACAGCATACGAAGAGTTAAATTATAAAATTCTTCATCTTCAAAAGTATCTGCATACATATACATTATATTTGAAATTAATTCTCTCACAAGTTTCAAGTGTGTTATTGATCCATAAAATATAGTTAAATATACTAAATTTTGGATTTGAATAAAGCACTCCTCGAGACCAACACCATAAATAGTAGTATATTTTGTCTTATTTTTAGTATTAAAAATATTTTTCGAAACATTTTCAAATATTTCAGCCTTAATTCTATCAACATCTGGATAAGATAACTTATGTTTATTTGAAGATATTCTTTTCTGAAACTTATTATCAAAAAAATGCTCATTTATTAAATTTTGGTATTGAATTAACAGATTTCTTCCATCAATACATATATCGTCAATATACCATTCAGGAATATATTTATTTTTAAACAAGTCATCATACAATCTACTATAATTATCATTTGCTTGTTTTAAATTGCTATTAAAATATGCTATGTTAGATTTCCATCTTTTGACAATAATTGCGTCATCATCTAAATCGAAATCTGTTTTTAAATCATCATAAAAATTTTTAATTTCCTCACTTGGAAATTCAGATAATCCATAAATCCAATCAATAATTTTCTTTCCAAATATTAATTGTTTGCTTGTAAAATCAAATGCTTTTTTATTAAAGTAAGGATAAGACAAAGAAAATGCATAACCTTTTAATTCTTCAAACTTTAATATATATCTTTTATAAAAATCTGAATAGTTATTTTTATTTGTTAAAGCCTTATAGGTTTCTTTTGACATAACGTAATAATTATATACGTCTCCATTTATAACATCACCATTATTTTCATATCTAGTAAAAAAACTATATATTTTATGAACCAATTTTTTTATTACCATTTATAACATCACCATTATTAGTAAAACTTGTTCCTTTGCTTATCATCAAGTGTTTTTTTAATTTTTTATTACTTTTTCTTTCTTTATATTTTTGAATTACAACATTCCCTATACTTCCACCAAAAAAACCAGATATTAATGATACTACTATTTCAGTTAACATATCTTGCCAACACATAATAAACACCTCTATATAATTATACCATAATAAAAGATACTTTTCTTACTAAAGTACCTTAAATCCTTGTATTTACTAGTATTTGCAGCCATTTCTCCTTATTTTTGGATTTTACCGTATCCTCCATGACCTGCATCTATTATAATCATATTATCACTTCCTTCAAAGTATTTTATGATTAATACCTAATTGGGTGATAACAAAAAAGAATGAATAATTCATTCTTTTTTACTTTTCAACTAATTCTGTTTCACATAATTTTTTATATGTTTTATTAGACTTTAACAAATCTTTATGAGTACCACTATCAATAATTTTACCACCTTGTAACACCATAATTTCATCACAATTAACTATCGTAGATAATCTATGAGCAATTATAACAATAGTATATTCATCTTTTAAATTATCTATTGCTTTTTGAATTTGACTTTGAGTTTCGTTATCAAGTGCACTTGTAGCTTCATCGAAAAGAATAATTTTTGTTTTTTGTACTAAAGCTCTTGCTATCGCAAGTCTTTGCCTTTGACCACCTGATAAAGTTACCCCACCTTCTCCAACTATAGTATCATAACCATTTGGAAGATTATTTATAAAATCATCTAAACAAGCTAAATGACATGCTTTTTTTATTTCTTCATCAGTTATATCATTTTTAACTAATTTTAAGTTTTCTTTTATACTTAGATTAAATATATAAGGATTTTGACTTATTATTGTTATATTTCCTCTTATTGATTCTTCATCTAGTTCTGTTATATCAATACCATCTAATAATATCGTTCCTTCTTGAATATCATATAATTTGCACAACAGATTAAACATAGTAGTTTTTCCTTCTCCACTTTTACCAACTATACCATAAGTTTTATTTTCTTTTATTTTTAAATTTAATCCAGTTAATACATTATTTATATTATCATAAGAAAAACTTACGTTCTTAAATTCAAAATTACCTATAATTTTATTAATATGTTTTATTCCAAATTTTTCTTTTTTGTATTTTCTGCTATTTATAATATTAAATACTCTATTACTAGAAATATTAAAACTTTTTATTTCTTCTAACAAAGAGGATACCGTTCCCATTAAATCGGTTAAAACCGTAGTTTTATAACTATAAAGTGCTATTGCAATAGCTACTGTAACAGCGTTTTTAGTAACTAAATATACTAATATAACTATCGTAATAAATTCAAAAAAATCTTTTAATAAATCAATTACCAAATTAAACTTCATATCAGTATTTCTCATTTCAAAATTTTTTTCACTTTGAAGTTTAATATTTTCATCAAGCTCTTTCATAAAACTTTCTTTTGCAAATAACATTTTTATGTCTCTTGCTCCTCTTACTAACTCTCCAGTAAGTCCTGCTACTTTATCACTTTGATTTCTAAATTCTATATCTTTTTTTCCAACTTTTTCGTTTTTAATATAATATAAAATGGTTAATATTATAGCTGCTAGCAAATAGTAAATAAACATATGATAATCTATTATTAAAATTGCTATAAAAGAACCTATATTAGATAAAAAGCCAGTTAATTTCCCCATTCCAGTTGTAAACATTCCTGACATTTTATCAGTATCGTTTGTAAGTCTTTGGATAAAAACACCACTAGAATTAGAATCTAAAGTAGATTGTTCTAATTTTAGAATTTCTCTTCCTAAGGCCATCTGCATATTTCTAACAGTACCCCTTCTAAATATTTGTGTATTTTTTCTAATAACCAAAGTTTTAACCTCATTAACAAAACTTACACATAACAATATTAAAGCCATAAATAGTGCTTGATTCCACATAGAGTCGGTAAAATTAACAATAAGTTTTGCTGATATTAAAGGTATAGTAACATTTATAATAATTCCAATTATACAACATACTATTTGAATTATTAAGCTTTTCTTGTATTTTTTTCCATAACTATAGACTTTTTTTAAGTTTTTTATTGTTTCTTTCATACAACTCACTTCTTTCAATTTCTTTATAATATTTTCTATTAAATCTTTGAATCTAATTTTATCGACTATTTTATTTATGATTTCATCATAAAAATCATTTAATTTTAAAGTTCATTATTAAAATATTTATTTAACATTTCTTTTAACTTAACCTTTGAATCATACCAATTAATTAAATCTATAAATTCTTCTAGATCACACCATTTGTAATCAATACTTTCTTCATTTAAAATTATATTATCATTATTTGAATATGTTATAAAACAATGTTCTAAGCATTTTTTACCCAATGACTCATACTTAAATAAAAGTGGAAGCCTTTTTATCTCTAATGCATTTAAATTCGTTTCTTCTTTTATTTCACGTTTAACAGCATCCGTTAAACTTTTATCTTCTTTTTCTACAGCACCTGTTACAACATACCAAAACGATTTATGAAATTGAGGATCTTTGTTACTACCTTTTAATAATAATAATTTATTATCACTAACTATAAATGTTAATATTTTTTGAATACAATTTTTATCCAAATAATTTAAATAAATATTTCTTGTTCCTCTTTTGAAATCCATGTGGTTAATTAACTTAAAATCATCTTTTATTATATTATTAATTGAATAAATATTATCTGGATGAATAGTTGTTACTGCATATTTATATCCCATTTTAATACAATAATTATCCAATTCAAGTAACATCTGATATTGCAAGCCATTACCTATGTATTTTGGATTAACAAACATAGGGCCATAGTCCGCTACATCTTTATAATCTAAATCTAATTCAAATTTTAATAAAGATTTTTTATCTGCTGGAATTAACATCATAGAACAAACTGGTTCTTTATCTAAATAGTAAATCCATATTTTAGAGTTGTTATTTAATAAATTTAGTAAATCTTTCTTTGAAAAATCACCAAGCCATTCTGGATGTATCATATTTTTTTTAACATTTTCTCTAAATTCAATATATTTATCTATATTAATATTATAATTTTCACATTTTAAATCTTTTAGTATCATAATTAAATCAAATCCTATCTTTTTAATTTTATTGATTTAATTATATCATATTTATAATATTTAAAAAAAGAAACCTTTTAGGTTTCTTAACTTGTTTTATTTAACTTTAAAGTTGTTTTATTTAACTTTAAAGTTGTTTTATTTTCTTTACCATCACGGTAATAAGTAACTTCTATTGTATCACCAATGTTATGTTTATATAATTCATACTTGAATTCTGATACACTAGTTATTTCATTACCATCTATTTTTGTAATGATATCTCCTGCTTTTAGTCCACCATCACTTGCTGGATATCCACTATTTACTTCTACTAGGTAAATACCACTATCAACATTATCAGGTACGTTAATACCATATCTATATAAAACGTATCTATTAGTTAAATCAAGGATTTGAACACCAACAACCGGTCTTTCTATTGCCTTTCCTTGTTCTAAGTATTCTACGTAGTTCATTGCATCTTCAATAGGAATAGCAAATCCCATACCCTCAACCTCATCATCAACCAATTTTAACGAAGTAATACCAATAACATCGCCAGCTAAATTAACAAGTGGACCTCCACTATTACCTGGACTTATCGCAGCGTCTGTCTGTAAAACTTTAACGATGTATGATTCAGATGATAAACCATTTGACGTACTAGTTTCAACTAATCTATCCTTACCAGATAAAATACCTTTAGTTACCGTTCCAACGTAGGTAGAACCCATTGGTGAACCAACCGTAAACACGGTGTTACCTACCGCAGTATTTTTACTATCACCTATGCTAGCTACCTGCTTTACCTGCTTTACGTCCATTCTTAAAACAGCTAAATCAGTATATGAATCTGTTCCCAATATCGTTAAGCTAGTGGTAGTATTATCAGTCATTATTCCTTGAACATTAGTACCACCAGAAACAACGTGAGCATTAGTTAAAACATATCCATAATTATCATCCGTTGCATAAACAAAACCAGTTCCAGAACTTAATACCGAACCATCATCACTTAAAACCTCAATGCATAAAACAGCATCATAAATTTTATCAATCGCATCTTCCATGGCCTCTTCGGTTACCTTGGTATTAGATGTTATCGTATTTTTATTAACGACTTTTGGATTTTCAACGCTATACCAATACATTAACCCAACACCAAGCGCAAAAGCTAAAAGAATGATTAAAGCAAACTTAAGACTGTTATTAAGCTTTTTTCTACTTTTATTTGGTTTTTCATTATTTGGTTCCTCTTTTTTCTCAGATTCAATAAACTCTATTTTATCTTTCAAGTTTCTCACTTCCTATCTTAGTTTAGAAATTTCTTCCCAGTTAGCTGGAAATCCCATTCTGTCCAATATCTTTACTTGAGGAATAACGTTTACCCTTCCGTCAAGTAAACTCAAGTCGTAGCTAACCTCGTTTATAAAATCAGTAAAGTCACTTTCCGTAAGCATTTGTTTTAACATTATTACGACCGCGTATATATCATTTTTACCATACACGTACTCATCATTCATCATTGGGATATTTAGTTCCCTATGATATCTAGTATCAGGTATTTCCTTTTGCGTACGATGATCATACACAATGTCTTCATGCGCACACAAATTACGATAATTCGAAAGTAAAGTAATATAAATACCTAATGTTTCTACGTCCAAATTATAATATTCCGCAATTGCTAATTTATCATCTGGTTTTAGTATGGAATATAATTCGTTAATCATTCCAAAAGATAGCAATTTTACCAAAATCCATAGTGGAACATAACCATAATTGCTTAAGTAGTGAAGGGTTGCACTATGTTGCCTTCCATTTAACTTGATTTGTCTTTTAATCTTATTTAAAACATCATTAACTTGTCTTATCTTCTTTGCATCTTGAGAAAAGTTAGACGGCTTTAAATAATCCTTTTCCTTAATACCATACTTCTTAGATAATTTATATGATATTATTGATTTTAAGTTATTCTCTACGATAAGCAAATTCTTAAACAATATGTTCCTAAAACTTCTATCAAATTGAAACACTGCGTATAATTCCTCAAAAGTAGTACCTTTAATAAAAAAATCTTCTTTATGGTTCTTCATAAATATATGTCTATAACCATTAATAAAGAAATAATTTTCTCTTAAAAGTAAACCCTCAGTCTTATCAACATCATTAATTACCAACCCACGGCTTCTTAATATTTCGACTTGCTCATCTAAGGTTTTAAACTCTTTCGTTTTCACCTAGCATCACCTATTTTAAATTATAACATAAAACCATTAAATATTTATTAAAATAATGTTAAAATATGTCTTTTATAAGTGACTATAAAAATAGTAAAACAACACGTTGTAGAAAATGTGTCAAAACATTAATTTAAAGAAATTAAAAACCAGGAGTAAAACCTGGTTTTGAGTAACATATTAACGTTTTGAAAATTGTGGTGCGCGACGTGCTTTTTTAAGACCGTATTTCTTACGTTCTTTAATTCTTGCGTCCCTAGTAATAAATCCAGCTTGTTTTAAAATCTTTCTAAATGATGCATCAGAAGTAGGATCAGTGTTTTGATCATATTGTAATAAAGCCCTTGTGATACCTAAACGAATTGCTCCGGTTTGACCTGAGAATCCACCACCATGAACCGTTACATCAATATCAAACTTATCAGTTGTTTTAGTTGCTTCCAATGGTTGTGTTAAATCCATAACTAAAGTTTTAAAAGGAAGATATTCGTTTACATCCCTACCATTAATGGTAATTTTTCCTTTACCTGAAGTCATTCTAACACGTGCTATTGAACGTTTACGACGACCTGTTCCAACGAATGTTTTTGCCATTTACTTTCCTCCTTAAACTTCCATGCTTTCTGGTTTTTGAGCTTGATGCTTATGATCAGCACCCTCGTATACGAATAATTTCTTATACATAGCGCGTCCTAACCTATTTTTTGGAAGCATTCCTTTTACCGCTCTTTCAACCATTTCTACTGGATATTTTTCACGCATTTCCTTAGCAGTTCTTTCACGTAAACCACCAGTATAACCACTATGGTTATAATAAATCTTGTTTTCTAACTTATTTCCTGTTAACGTTACTTCTTTAGCGTTAATGATAATTACGTTATCGCCACAGTCAACGTGTGGTGTGTAAGTTGCTTTATGCTTTCCTTTTAGTAAAACAGCCGCTTTAGAAGCTACCCTACCAAGTGGTTTTCCCTTAGCATCGATAACATACCATTTACGCTCAATGTTTGAGGCATTAGCCATAAATGTTGTCATATTTTATTTCCTTTCCTTTATAAGTTTGTTTTCCCAGGACAAACTTATGTGGGCTTATAAAATGTACCAATTTAGATTCTACTTTAAATTGGTACATTTGTCAACTTATTTTATTATATTTCTAATTTTTTTCAGTTATTCTTAAAGTTACTTTAGTTGTTTTAGAAGAATACTTTCCTCTTAAGTCAGAACCACTTACTTGAACCGTTACCTCGTGTTGTCCAACACCTAAACCTTTTAAGTCAACGTATGCTTTTATGGTAGTAGGATCAAGGTTAGATAACACACTTTGAACACCCTTAACGCTTACCGTTACCCTGTTACTATTTTCTCCTACGGTTTGCGCGGATAATCCATCACCTAAGTTTTCATATTCAAGATATATATCATCAAATTCCTTAGTGGTTTCATCACCTAACGTAACGTTTACCTTAACAGAAGTTGCACTTATCGCTCTTACTCCACTTGGTCTATCAATCGTTATCGAGAACTCTTTATCTTCTTTTAAATCACCAACATCTACGTATACTGGAATATACGAAATATCCTCCAATTTATCAGATTCACCATATATGGTTACCTGAGTTATGTCTGGCGTTATACTACTAATTGCCTTACCAAATACTATATCATCGTAGTTTCTTGGTATTACTCTTATTGGAACTTCTTTTTGAGGAGATGTTATTTTAACCGTTGCACTAATCTTTGAAGGTACTATTTCAGCGTTTACTTTCTTACCGTCGCTGTCATAAGCTACCAATTTAACATCTTTTAACTCCTGCTCTCCAACTTGTGGATCAACCAAGTTTTTAAGGTCTATTAAAGCTTTTACCGAAGCAACTTCGTTAAGGGTAGCCTCATTTCCTTTTACATAAACACGTTCAGTATCTAAGGTAACGTCCTCAACCATTAATTTAGAATCAATTTTATCTTTGTTAATAACTTCATAATTAACTTCTTTTTCAGCCGATACTTTTTCATATATAACAATCGTTGCAACCGATGGATCAAGCTTGTATTCAACCGAGCTTAATGCCTTTTTGTACTTAAGGTTAACCTTGTGAACTCCAGGTTCTAAACCAGTTAAATCAACGGTTATATCATTAGTAGGCAATTGTTTTGCCAAATAAACGTCCGATTTTCTTCCAATAAGTGTTATATCAACCGTTTCTGGAAGACCCTCTACAACGTATGCTTCTTCATTATATGTTGCTGATATTGGTTGATCATACAAAACCTCTGCAGAAGTCTCAATAAGCGAAGTAGTTTTACTATCCGCTATAAAGAAAACCCCTAAAGCAACCAATAATGATACAATTATTAAACCTGGCTTTCTAGTAAGTATCCTTTCAAAGCTTCGACCATTACCCTTAAATTTATTAGATATTCCAACAAAAAACTTTGTTATCGGAAGAACGATCTTTTTATCAATAAAGCGTCCTATTACCTTAAATAGGTGCCCAATGGATCTAAATATCTTATTCATCGTCTTCACCACCTTCATTTTCTACTTCGTAATCAAATTCAGCAGTTTTCTTAGGTTTTAACTCGTCTAAGATTAACATTTTAGCCTCGTCCAATGATAAGTTATAATTTAGGTCTCCGTTAATTGCTATAGAAATTCTACCTGTTTCCTCAGAAACGATAATTGCAATAGCATCCGTTTCCTCACTTATACCAATCGCTGCACGATGCCTTGTACCCAATCTTTTGCTGAACTTCATTTCAACGGTGGTTGGGAATACCGCTCCCGCACTAGTTATTTTATCACCTTGAATTATTACACCACCATCATGAAGTGGATTATCAGGGAAGAATATTGCAACTAATAATTCATTTGATATTTCTGCGTATAACTTTTTAGACCTCTCAATGTATTCAGAAAGGGAATTATCTCTTTCGATTACAATTAACGCACCAATACGATGTTTTTTTAAGTATTCCAAAGCAAGTCCAATTTCATACACTATTCTTTCTCTTTCAGAAATGGTTAAAACCTTGTGTCTTCCTAATAACTGAGACCTACCCAGTTGCTCTAGTACCGACCTTATCTCTGGTTGGAAAATAATAACTAAAGCAAGTGGTCCCCACATAACAACGTATTCTAAAAGCAAGCCTATCGCCGTTAAATCAAACAAGTCACTTACCAATTTAATAATAACGATTATTATTATACCTTTAAATAGCAACGTAAACTTAACGTTGTTTTTAATGCTTTTTAGTATGAAATACAATCCTGCCCATACTAAACATACATCAATTATATCTTTTATAATAGTTAAAATATTATCTACTGTCATACATCCTCCTAATGCCTTTTTACTCTTTTTATCACATATCAAGATTATAACATATTTATATGTCTTTTTTAAAATAAATTTAAACCGAAAACAAAAATCCCTTATATAATAAAGGATTTTTTAAAACATATTATTAATATTTTCATCCGTTTGAACTGTTCCATCAAATGGTTCGGGTACGCCTTGTGGTCTATTTTCTGGTGGATACGTATCCGGCGCTATCTCACTTGCCGTTTCAAAAACATTATTATTTAAATTATTAGCGGGATTATTTAACACCACATCTTGATTAACTCGATTAGATGCATTTTGATTATCAACTACGGCACCCGGATTAGTTGGATAAACCAGTTCATTAGTAACCTCAGCGTTGTTCTGACTAACATTACTTGCGTTTTCTTCATTTGGTGAAACAGCCTCTTGTGTTTTAGTTAAATCTTCCACTTTAACTTTATTATTTTCATCAGTGTTGTTATTAATTTCCTTTTCTATTTCTTTTTGTTTTTTCATGCGTCGGTCACCAAAAAAACCAATTATTACACATACTAAAAATACTACTATAGCAACCATAAGCATAGGATTTTCCGTAATAAATTCCACTTTTATCACCCCTTATTATTCTTTAATAATATTACCAAAATTTAAATAAAAAAACAAGATTAGCCTTGATTAAGGTTCAAGGTTATCGTTGTTTTTAATTTTTCCAAAGAATTTTTATTATATATTTCCGTTACCCGGTACGTAGCATTGTCTTTTTCAACACTTGAGGTAAACCTTTTTTCAAAAGCTTCCGTAATTAAACTTTCGTCGATTTCATATCCAAAATTACTAAAGTAATTTTTTAATGTTTCTTTAATAAGCGTTTCAGAAAACATTTCGTTTCGAGAGTAAATTTCAGCCTCAACTTCTATTACTTTCTCAGTATTATAAGTTGTGGTTATTTTTAAATCATTTTCTATGTTATCATAATCAAAATAAACTTTTTCTATAATAAACTTTTCGTATCTGTCTTCAGTTACCGTTTCATACTTATCACATCCAAACGTATCACAGTAAGACGATAACGTACTATTAATTTTGGTATAGCCACTACTATACATTTTATTAACAACAATAATAAATACCGAGTTAAATAATAAGAATAAAATAAACACCACTATAACTAATATTATACTTTTCTTATTATTGTACTTCTCCTTGTTTTTAACAAATAACACGTTAAAAATAATTCCTAAAACTAAAATAATTAAATTAATTACAAAAATTACGTTAACCAAAACAGGTTGATATCCTTGATTAGTATACAAAAATTTAAAAAATACCGTACCAATTAAAATTATTATGTTCACCACAAAAAGTATCATGGCATTTTTTGTAATATCTATCGTTTTATTCATAAAAATCCTCCAACATGTACATTATATCACTAAAGGCGCATTTTTTCTATTGAAGAAAAAAAATAAATATGTTATTATAAATCTAGCAATAAGGAGAAGAACAAAATGAGGTTACTTTCGATGTGCATGATAATATTCTTTGCAAGGGTAGTAGACGTATCTTTAAGCACAATTGTTACCGTGCTTACGGTAAAAAATAAAAGAATACTCGCAACTATACTAGGTTTTATCGATGTTATAATATGGTTCTTAGTTGTAAGAGAAGCCTTAACAACTAACATAAAAAGTATATGGATAGCGATATCGTATGCGGCAGGATACGCAATAGGAACCTTTACTGGTACCACTTTATCAAATAAGTTGATAAATGGTAAGATATCCGCACAAGTCATTATGGATAGTGATACATCAAATGAAGTAGATAAAATAAGAGACGCAGGATTTGCGGTATCCCAAATAGATTGCACAGGAAAAGACGGTATTAAAAAGTTAATGCTTTTTATAGAATTAGATAAGAAACACCTAAACGACCTAAGAAGCATAATAAATGAAATAGATAAAGATGCTTTCATGGTTATAAACGAAACAAAATACGTAGTAAACGGGTTCTTTAAATAGAACTTATACGCCGCTTTAGTTTAATGGTAAAACAAGTCACTCGTAATGATTAGCTGTAAGTTCGATTCTTACAAGCGGCACCAGATTAATAGAAAACTCGAACTTTTAAAAATTATAAGAGTTCGAGTTTTAATACATTTATTTTTTGTTATAATAGTTACTACCTTTTAAAAATTGAATTATATCATTTTAAAAACACACTTATAAATTGATATAAATGGTTAAAGAGGTGAAGTATATGGATCAAATATTTACCGAAAATGGTTTTGAGTTAGACCCTAATAGCATTGAATTTTTATCTGATCAAGGCTCGGAATTTTCAGTATATAAATATTTAGATTCAGCAATAAAAATATATAAAAATGACTATCAATTATCCCATTTATCTTTAGAAGAATTAAATATTTTAAAAAATATTTTAACACAAAGAATATTACTACCAACAGATACTTTATGGAATAGTAATCACGAATTAATTGGTTATAAAATGCCATTTGTTGAAGGTGAAAAAAGCTTAGAGAGTGATAGTCTAGATATTTTTTTTGAGGAATTGGAAATTTTAAGACAAGATTTAGATTTATTATGTGATAATTCTATTATATTACGTGATGTTAACCTTTCTAATACTATATATAATGGGCATATATATTTAATTGATCCAGGTAACTATTTAATTAATGAATTGGATAAAATAATACTGCATATGAATATTGATAATCCGTTAATAATAGAAAAACTTAATAAAATAATAATGGATGGCAATTACAACAAGATTAAAATTCTAACTAATTCATTGTTGCTGAAAGAAAAACAAAATATATTAAGAAGTTGGAATTACAACAAAATTAATGAATTAATTAGTATGCTACTTTTTTCAATGAAAAGTAATATCGATTCATTCAAATATAGACAAATTGTTCAATTTATTATGAAAGAAAGAAAAAGAAGTAAATTAATCTATAATTTAGACGTTTTAAAAAAGTTTTTTAATAAAGATTTAAGTATTGGTGATGCCGTTGATGATTTCATAAAAAGATATATAAAAGACGATCCTAAAGGAAGAGCCTTCTTTTTATCACTTTATAAAAAATAAAATGTATAAAAGAAGTGCCCACAAAGTTATTATAAAATTTAGGTTATAATTTCTATGCTGTTACTCTTACCTACTTAAATTAAAGCCTTCTAAAAGCAATTACATGCATGGATTTTAAAGTTTAAAAAAGCATTAGTTTGCCTCAACTAATGCTTTTCTTGAATTTCTTTTTATCTTATTATTATCGAATCTTATGATTTTATCGGCCTTTTCTAAAATGTTTTCTTCTCTTGAAATAATTATTATCGTATGATTCTTTTTCTTTTCATCTAAGAGCTCTAAAACTTTTTGTTGAAGATCAGTTTCTAATGTATCGATTATCTCATCAAACAAAAGTATTTTAGAATCTTTAAGAAAAACTCTTGCAATGGCGATTCCCCTTTTTAAATTAAGTGATATTTTAGCAGAAGAACTATTTATCTCCGTATCGTATCCATCTTTTAAATTCATTATTTCTTCATGAATCCCTAATTTTTCACAAACGTTTCTTACCTCTTTAAAGTTACCACCAACAAGCATTAAGTTATCTTTTATGCTTAAATCAAAGAAGTTAGGTTCTTTTCTAACTAGTGAAATCAAATTATAGAAAGTATCATCATCTATTTTTTCATAAGGAACGTCATCAATAAAAATATTACCCTTATGTTTCCTATTCATTTTCATAAGCAAATCTAACACACCAGTTTTACCAGACCCAGTTGGGCCCGTAATAACTGCAATACTATTAGGGTTTACCAATAGTGACACATCGTTTAAAATAGGATCTTTTTTATCCCCATATAATACGTTTTCAAACTTTATTCTTCCTTGATAATCTTTCTTATCCACAAAATCACATTGTTTATCAACGTTTCTATACTCAATTAATTTATTAAGTCTTTGCAAGGAAACTTTAGTATCTTCTATACCAGTAGTAAGTGTTCCAATAATGTTATAGTTCTCGGTTATTTTTGCATAGTAAGAATAAATAACTATTATTGTACCTATTTCCATCTTACCAATTGAAAACAAATAAATTCCATAGGCCGCAAGTCCATACCTTGCAATTTCTATTATTGCTAAAACAACATTTTTCATAATAGTTGAAAACGTATTAAACTTTGCATGCTCTTTTAAATAGTTTGCACACTTTTCTTTAACCCTTTCATTTACACTTTTAAACACATAAAATCCTTTTATCTCTTTAACGGTATTAAAAACCTCATGGGTAATCGTAGTTTTTTTATCTAGTGCACTCTTTCTTTTAGTATTTAATTTTCTATTTGTTTTATTAGAAAAAAGAAGTATTCCAATCATAAGTACAGAAATAATTACAGTAATCCAAAACATTTTTATATCTATTGTATAAAAATAATAATATATTATCAAAAACTCTAATATTTGAACTATTTTAATAATCAAATCAGAAAAGAATGCAACAATAATATCAATATCATTATTTATAATGTTATTAAATTCACTTAGTTTAAACCTAGATAAACTATGAATTGAATTTTTTATAAAAGAAGAATACGCAAGTTTAGAATATAACTTGTACAGTTTCTTGTAAAAAACATAATAAACTACTTGGTTTAAACATGCACATACGTAATATATAATAGTTAATCCTAGTGTGAATATTATCATTTTATATGCTAAGTCAAACGTTTTGGCGGTAGCATAATCAACTACCTTTCCCCATAAAATAGGGATTATTAGAAGAGAGCCTCGGTAACAAACAGAAATAATAAACTTTAATATAATTTCAAAAGAACATTTTTTAAGTATTCTTTTGGTTTCTTTTGAAGCGCTATTAATCATACTTATTTAATGTTCTTATCGTATTCTATGTCTTGAATTTCAAATTTTCTGTTTTCCGAGATCTTACGCATTATCTTGTTAACTGACCAACCAACGATTGCTAATATAAAGAAATATAATATTCCAAACATTGAGAACGTTGGAGCAGATTCGGTAAATAAATCAATCAATGAAGCTCCTACTCCCATCGCTGATACGATCGTTAAGTTACCAATAGATTTTTCCGTAACTTGTGATTCTAATCCATTGAATAAAGTTTCGGCCTGATTCAAATAATTCTTTGTCATTGACCATATATGTTGCATGTAATACACGGTGTTTTTTAAAGTTTCATAACGATAACCAATTAAATCAAGTGATTCCGTAAGAGAAACGTCATTTTTGGCGATTTTTTCTCTGGTGCTTATATACGTGGTCATTTGGTTTATTCTAGAATCAATTAAGTTTACCGTCTTTTTATATCCATCTAGTTTACTGGTAAAAGCAACGATATCCTTACCCTTAACCTTAGCGTTTTCCTTTACGGCATCAATTTTTTCCCAAATAATCCTATGTAAATTTAAATATCTATGAAGTTGACCTTTAAATTCCCTTATGAATATTTGTTCTTCAATGTATCTTTCAACCTGATCTATTGACTTTGTTTTATTATTAATAAAATAGTATTTATTACCTCTTACAACATCATAGTCCTTATTACTAAACTCAAAGTATTTTTCTTTTTCAGTTTTTGCTAAAAGGGTTGCTATATCATTTTTTGTTGCTTTATTTAACACAATAAAATAAGGAAATACCGTTTCAATGTTTGCTAATTCTTTTGGTACTGGTGCTCCCAAACTAAATATATAACTTATAGCAGGAGAAAGCTTGTTATCATAATAATCTGCTAAAGCGTCAATATCATTAAATAAAGAGAATTCCGTTATATCACTATCGTTTAAAACAATAAGCCCGTCTTCAAATATCTTTATGTTAACGCCCACCCTAGTGGTTGCCTTTATAAATTCTAACCCATCTATTCCATATTCAATCGTACTTAAGTCAAGAGCATCATGTAACTTAACCAATTTCTTTTTATCAAGGTTAAGTTCTGATTTCGCCTCCCTTAAAAAATCATAAATCTCACTTAATTGTAAGGTAGTTCTTTGAAACCAGCCACCTATATAAACCTTTTCTATTCTCATAACACCCTCCACTACTCTTATTTAACACTCATTGAAAAGAATCCGGCATCATCTAGCTCAAAACCATAGTTGTAATAGCACGCGTGTGCTGCCGTTCTAACGTTATTTGACCATAATTCAACAGTTTTGCAACCTTTTTCATTTGCAATCTTAAACGCTACGTCTAACATTTTAGTTGCTATTCCGTGTCTACGGTATTCCTCTTTAACACCTACGTGATTTAATATACAATAGGTATTCATGTCCTCGTAGATTGTTTGTATTACCGAGATTTTTAAATGTGCAACTATTTTTCCGTCAACGATGCCAACTATGTATATTTGGTTAGGATCCTTTCTATGTTTTTTATAAACACCCATTGCATAACTCAAACTGGTGTTTTCTTTAAATACCTCGTTACATAAAGCAATCACCTCAGGAACATCCTTTTTTTTCATTTCTCTAAAAGTTACTTCCATACTTACTACCCTTTCTTTTTATAGCAATATTTTTATTAGTTTCTGCCATAATATCAGAATGATAAAACGTGCAAGAATTAACCTTGCAAGGTGAAGTGTAAACTACTCAATTCACCCTATTATTCTATCTTGATAATATCAAATACCCCCCCCCCGGTCAACATAAACACTTTTCAACAGTAAAACTTTGTGTAAACATAAATTTATTTATAGAAACATAAAAATACCATTTTTTTACAATATTTTTTATTTATGGTGGTATTATATATTTAGGAGGAATAAATTATGGAAAAAGAATTATTAAATAAAAAAACTTGTGGTTGGCTAAAAATTAGTAATGATGTTAAAGAAAAAATATTTAACTTTTGTGATGGTTACATTGACTTTTTAAACGAATGTAAAACCGAAAGGGAAGCATCAAAATACATAATAAAACAGCTAGAAAATAGCGGCTTTAAAAACATATATACAATGGATACCTTAAAGAAATGCGACAAAGTATACATGCTTAATAGAGATAAAAGCGTTTATGCAGCGATAATAGGAGAAGAAAATATAACTTGCGGCGTTAACTTAGTTGGTTCCCACATTGACTCACCAAGGCTTGACTTAAAACCTAATCCACTATACGAGGATGCAAAATTAGCGCTTTTTAAAACCCATTATTATGGTGGAATCAAAAAGTATCAATGGACAACAATTCCTCTTGCAATTCATGGGGTTGTAGTTAAACCAGATGGTTCTAAAACAGAAATAGCTATTGGTGAGGATGAAAAAGATCCAGTATTTACAATTACGGATATTTTACCTCACCTTGCTGGTGAACAATACGAAAAGAAAATTGGAAAAGCCATTGAAGGAGAAGACTTAAACGTGTTAATCGGAAGTATACCTTCAAATGAAGATAAAATAAAAGAAAACATAATGAAAATAATAAACGAAAAATATGGTATAACAGAAGTAGATTTTTACAGTTCTGAACTTGAAGTAGTACCTGCGTTTAAGGCAAGACATTTAGGATTTGATAAAAGTATGGTGGCAGCTTATGGTCAAGACGACAGAGTATGTGCATACGCAAGTTTAAAGGCCATATTAGATGCATCAGAGTCCAAACGAACGATGGTAGCAATATTCTCAGATAAAGAAGAGATAGGAAGCGTTGGAAACACAGGGATGTGTTCTCAGATGTTTGATTTATTCATGAACGAAATTCTAAACAAAAAAAACGAAAATACTCCTGGTGCCTTAAATAAAACGTATTGTAATTCAATAATGTTATCAGCTGATGTAGGCGCAGGAATGGATCCAAATTACCAAAGCGCTTCAGAAAAAAACAACTCATCATACATCGGTTATGGAGTTGAACTAAACAAATACACTGGTTCTCGTGGTAAATCTGGTGCATCTGATGCTAACGCTGAGTTCGTCGCTAAAGTTAGAAACATATTTGAGTCTAACAATATTAAATACCAAGTATCAGAACTAGGTAAAGTAGATTTAGGTGGTGGCGGTACCATTGCGTACATTCTGGCAGATAAGGGTATGGACGTAATAGATTGTGGTGTTCCCGTTATATCAATGCATTCACCTTATGAAGTTACAAGTAAGTACGATATATACTCTGCATACGAAGGTTATAAAGCGTTTCTTGAAACAAACGAAAAGTAAGATACTAACCAAAGTATCTTACTTTTTATATTTCCTTTGATGAATCCCATACTTTTTTGAATTCTAATTCTAAATCCATTCCCTTTTTACTCTCTAAAGGAATAATACTAAAACTAGACTTAGTAAAATGTTTTACCTTACTATTTTCAAACTCAACAGGAACAAATATAACCGCATCATCTACTATCATGATTCTTTTAATCTGCTGAAAATCATACTTCCTAAAATGTTCTAAGTTATCTTTATACCTTTGCTTTACACCCTCAATAACCTTTGTTAAATCCTTCTTAAAATTATCGTTTTCCTGGGCCATATTAAGAATTCTTTCATCAGATTTTTCACTTAAAAATAAACACTTAAAATCTATACCCGCATCAATTAGTTTTTTTATTTTAGTATTATTCTTAGTAAATAGTTTTCTGTTCTTTCTACCAAAAACATAAAGCCTTTCCTTAACTGAATCTAGTAACGCTTTATAAAATTCATAACTTTCATAACCCTCGTTAAACTTGATTTCATCTTCGTTAGAAGTCGAAGGATAGATTCCTTCTTTTGCCAAATTACTAATTAATGTTTTCATTTTATCACCTACTTAAACATTATGTTTTTCAATATATATAATAACATATTTTAAAAAATAAAGCCATAATAATACTGGTGATTATTATGAAGATAAGATTAGGATACGTTGCACTATCCAAAGCGCTTGATGTAACCTCATCTAGTACGATAACATATACAAATTACGTAAATAAAAATTATACTGTGGATAAGTTATTAAAAATTACTAATTCAAACCTAGACTCACTAAAAGAAATAATGATATATAACGCACGCAATAACTATCACTTTTACCGATTAACATCAAAATTAGTACCACTTGCAACCCATGATAAGGTTACGTTTGATTACATTAAGCCACTAATAAATAAGTATAAAGAAATAGGAAAAATAATAAAAAAGAACAACATAAGAGTTGATACTCATCCAGATCAATACGCGGTTTTAAATAGCATGGACAAAAAAATTGTTAAAAACACCATGGAAATACTAGAGTATCATTACAAAATATTAAAAGCACTAGGTATTAATAAACCAATAATAATACTGCACGTGGGAAGTATGGCTGGAGGAAAAAAAGCATCAATAACAAGATTCATAAACAACTTTAACAAACTACCAAACCATATACAACGATGTATTGCTGTGGAAAACGATGATAAGGTATACAACGTAAAAGACGTATTAGAATTATGTAACAAACTAAACTTACCTATGGTATTAGATTATCATCACTTTATGTGTAATAATGATGGTGAAAACATAGAAGAATACCTACCTAAAATATTAAATACATGGAAAAATATAAATCCAAAATTTCATTTTTCATCCCCAAAAAGTAAGTTAAAAAAAGAATTTAGAAGTCATCATGATTACATAAACAGTGATGATTTTATAAAATTTATTGAATTATTAAAACCATATAATAAAGATATTGATATAATGCTTGAGGCAAAGGCCAAGGATGATGCGTTATCAAGGCTTGTTAGAGAACTTAAATATAAGACAAATTATGAATTTATAGATGAAAGCACACTTCTTTTATAATAAACAAGGCGTTTAACATATTTAATTTTAACCAATTAAAATATAATATATTAGAAAGGAGTGTTTAGTATGTATTATCAAGGATGTCCTGCATACCCATACTATCCATATTATGGAAATAACGATGGAAACTCAAGCAATTGGTTGTGGATAATAATAATTGTTGCAATCATATTATTCTTGTTCTGTGGTTTCGGAAGAAATAACAATAATAATTGGAATAACGGCAACTGCTGTAATTAACAAAAAAAGGACCAACTAGTTGGCCTTTTTTATATTTAACTATAAATTAATCTTATTTTCCCATAATCCATGCTTGTTACAATATGAATATAAAGTCCCGCTCGTAACGTTTTTAAACGTTACCTTAGCGTCCATCCCTGGTTTCAAATAAATTGTTTCTTCCTTATTTTCACTTACTAAAGAAATCCACTCTATATAATGATCATCTTCCATTACGTGGGATACGGTAACAATTATATCATTCCCGTCTTTTTCATAGGTTGGAACATGTTTTTCAAAAGATGCATCAACTGAATTTGATTGTAGAGCAACCATCTTTTTACCACAACATTCAATTCCACAATCATCACAGTTACAGTCCTTTATTATTTTTATCAAAGCCCCACATTCATCACATTTTTTTAATACTAATTCTTTTTCCATCAAATATCACTCCTATCATATTACTACTTTAAGTATAACATAAACCATACATTATTTTTATAAATAAAATGAAAATTACCGAAAGCGGATTCATCAATATTACTAATATTAATGATATCACGAAGAGTTTTTGAAGATTCTTATAGACCTATTGGCACCGAAGAAAAAAATTTAAAGTCTAACAATTTTAACAAAAAATCTTATGAGTTTTTCATAAGGTTTTTTATTTATTTCTTTTGTTTTTTAAACATTCATACACAAAGCGATCAAATAATTTATTAGCATTTTCATCATAATCTATCATCTTTTCTGGATGCCATTGTACACCAACAACAAAATCCTTATCAGGTAATTCAATAGCTTCAATTAATCCGTCTTCTGAATATGCTGACACTTTAAAATTATTAACTTTTGAAACGTGATAACTATGTTTACTATTAACTTCTATTTCATCTTTATTTATAATACCCTTTAATAAGGTATCGTTTAAGATTTTTACTTTATGTACATACTTTACTTGTTTTTTTACATGATTAATATTGGTTTCATTCTTTTCAAGGCAGTTAAACCCATTATCAACCTTTGCTAATACTTGCATACCAAGACAAGTACCTAATACTGGCATATTTTTTTCTATTGCTCTTTTAACTACATACTCATAAAAATTATATATACGATAACCGCCAGGAATTATAATACCGTCACATATATCTATCATTTCACGATAAGTTTCTTTTTCTTCTTTCGTTAAATCAGGTATATCACTTAGCTTTGTATTAGAATAATCTATGCTTAATAACGGACAAATCATAAACGGAATGCATCCTTTTTTTACTAATGCATTTTTAACACCATTATATATAGCTATTAAAGAATCCTCTTCATCATCATAAGTTGGAACACCCAAAACACCAATAATAGGCCTATTCTCTTTTTTCATTTTTATCACCTATAAAAATAATAACATAAATAAAAGAATCAGTCATCTAATAGACTGAATATATATTTAATGTTTAATAAACATAATTATCATAATTGGTGCCCTTTTGGTGGAAGTATAACAACCACTAGTCATAAATTTATAGGTAGTAATAACTACTAACTAATATAAGTATATCACATATTTTAAAAAAGTAAGTTTAATGATGAAATACAATAAAAAAATGTTATAATATAAATAGATTGGAGGTTTTATTATGTGTGAAGAAGAATACGTTTTAGTATCAATTAATGAAGAAAATAAATATGTATTTGTAGAAAAACAAACTTTTGCTATGAAAAGTAAGGAAGCTATGAATGCCCATGCTAACTTTAAAAATTTAAAAAGCAAGTTTGCTATGGAACAACCATTATACGGTTATAGCATGGTAGAAGTTAAAAGAACAAAAAACGATAATCAATCCCAAAATGGTTCGAATTATGATTTTGTAGGTATGGTAGAATTTGATATTTGCGAAATAAATCCAGCAGATATAAATATAATACCTAATAAACTTGGAGGAAAAATGTAATGGATATTAACCAACTAAAAATAATTTTAGAAGAAACACAACAAAAATACCCACCGCATTATCCAACTAAAACACATGGAATTACTGATGAGGTACCTGTTTTATTAAATAATTTAAAAAAAGTGGTAGATTATATTGGACTTTCAAATGCAAATATTGCTATTAAAAATATCGTTGGTAAAACAATTAATGAATTTTTGATAAGTTCAAGAGAAGGAATAGATGGAAAAAGTTGTGATTTCAATGTAAAAAAAGAAACATTAGAGAATGGGAATAATATTATTTTTGAATATAATGGTAAATCTTTAGAAATTACTTATTTAAACAATGGAACTATAACAATTAAAAATAACTCTTATTGCCAATATAATTCTTATGGTGAAGATTATTCTAATAGTGTTATTTCTTATAATGTTAATAAACCAAATGAAATGTTTTTAAATCAAACTTTTCGAAATAAATCAGTATGTCAATCAATTATGACCTTTAGTGATGAGGGAATTGAAATTAGTAAAGTTTTTAAAATAATACCTAATGCGAGAAACTTTAAAGCAACTAATCAATTTGTATCTGGTTCTATTGTTAGAAATAATGATTTTTATTCTGCCAATGTTAAATTACAAATTACAGGAGATGATTTTGGAAATTTAATAACTCAAAATGATATTTTAAAAGTAAGGTCAATAAAAGAAATTATTATTCCAATTAATTACTTTGGCGGATTAAAAAGCGACTTGAATTTGCTTTGTGTTGTAAATGAAGAAGAAAGAAAAAACTCTAGATATGGTTCAATATGTGCATTGATTGGCGATTATATATATGCTGAAGAAGAACAAGAAATGTTTGAAGAAGATTATGAAAAAAGCAAAGAAATAATTGAACATAGTAATTTTTTAGAGTTTGCTGGTGATACTCTTAGAATAGGATTACCTATGATTCATGCTCCTTATTCTTTTGAAATTTTAAAGAATATAAAAGGTTATGTCCATAAGCAAGAAAATAATCCACATTTAAAATAAAGCCGTGTCGCGTCTTGCTCGCTTGCGAGTGAAAGTAGCAATAGGCTTTTTTTTATTTTCATTACGAAGTTTTGAAAATAAAAACATAATTTTTGCTTGGCTTTATGACTTGCTAAAATTATACTTAAAAGGGGGTAAAAAGGGAAATTCCCTTTTTCACACCGTTATTGGCTCTGCCAATAGCGTAGTGTGTTACTATAATGGAATTATAGTCTTTAAAATCGAGCATTTGAAATTTGCTCGATTTTTTCTATATATCAATATCTCTGTCATCATAATCATACTCATTAGAATATAAATAATCATGTATTTCTTGTTCTTTAGAAGTATTATTTACTATATCATGCAAATCAAAATTATCATACAAATTTTGTGTATAATATTCTTTTATACCTAATACAACATCAT
>CALVIH010000016.1 GCA_944329445.1 uncultured Bacilli bacterium
TGTCTTACCAGTATTAATTTCATATGTTTCACCACCCGTCGTTACATTTTACATTACTAATTTTATTATAACGCAAAGAAATTATTTTTACTAGAAAAAAAGTAGCATTACAGCTACTTTTGAAATTGTGAATTATAAAGTTCAGCATAAAAACCATTTTGTTTCATTAACTCGTCATGGTTTCCTTGTTCGATTATATTTCCTTCGTTCATAACAAGGATTAAATCGGCGTTTTTAATGGTGGATAATCTATGCGCGATGATAAATGAAGTTCTACCTTCAGTTAATTTATCCATGGCTTTTTGAACAAGCTCTTCGGTTCTTGTATCTACCGAAGATGTTGCTTCGTCTAGAATTAAGAACGGAGCATCTTTTATCATACCACGGGCAATCGTAAGTAATTGTTTTTGACCTTGAGATACAGAATCATTATCCTTAACCTCGTAATTCAATACTCCAGGAAGTGATTTAACGAAGTGATCAACACCCACTGTTTCTAAAGCCTTCATTATCATTTCATCTGATACTTTATCCTTATTATATTTAATATTATCCCTAATTGTTCCACTAAATAGCCACGTATCTTGTAATACCATGATAAACAAGTCATGAATGTTTTCTCTCGTTAAGTTTTTAACCGATACACCATCTATTAAAATATCTCCATCATTTATGTTATAAAATTTCATTAGTAAGTTTACCATCGTTGTTTTTCCAGCTCCCGTTGGACCTACAATGGCTATTTTTTCACCTGGTTTAACCTTACAGTTAAAATCTTTTATAATAGTTTTATCAAGATTATAACCAAACTTAACATGTTTAAATTCAATATTACCTTTAACTTTCTTAGGGTTTAATTTCTTAGTTAAAGCTGATTCATCCTCCATCTCCTCTTCTTCCAAAAATTCAAATACACGTTCTGATGCAGCTGCAGTAGATTGCAAAGAAGTCATACCTTGTGCTATTTGTGACAAAGGAGAGGTAAATAATCTTACGTACATAATAAACGCAACAATAACACCAAATGATATGTGTCCGTTCATGGTAAGAATCGCACCAACAACGCAAACACAAACATATCCAAAGTTACCTATAAAATTCATTATTGGTTGCATAAGTCCTGATAAGAACTGACTCATTCTATCGCAAGTAAATACGTTCTTATTCAAAGTATCAAAGGTATTACTTGCATCTTTATTACCGTTATATGCTTTAACAACGTTGTGAGAAGAATAAATTTCTTCTATGTGTCCGTTTAAGTTACCTAATTCTACTTGTCTTTGGTCAAAGTACTTTTGTGACTTTCCAAGTATTAAAAACATAAATGAAAATCCAATTAAAGATGCTACTATTGCTGTTATAGCAAGTATCCAGTTCGTTACAAACATCATTATTACCGAACCAATCAAAAGGGTGGTGGCCGCAACTAAAGTCCCCAAAGACTGATGCATTGAGAAGTTTATGGTATCAACGTCGTTTGTAACCCTAGATAATACGTCACCATAACTATGAGTATCAAAATACTTAAGTGGTAATTTATTTATTTTAAACGATATCTTATCCCTTAAATCTTTAGCAAAATTATTAGATACCGTAACCATTATAAAGTTTTGAATATAGTTAAACGCCGCACTAAATAAGTATATAATAAGTAAAAATAATGCGATTTGTCCAACCTTACCGAAGTCTATTCCAGTTACAATACCATCAGTTATAACATCAGTTAAATCGCTTAAACGATTAGGACCAATAATTGATAAAACCGATGATAATGCTGCTAAAATTAATGCGACAATAATCGCTGGTAAATACTTATCTAAATATCTAATCATGCTTTTAACAGCTTTTTTAAAATCTTTAGGTTTTTCCGCGGACCCTCTATTTGGTCCCATGTGCTGAGGTCTTGTTTTTCTATTATGCATTTTCAAGTTCCTCCTTTGATAATTGTGAATAAGCTATTTCTTTATAAACTTCACAATTTTTTAATAATTCTTTATGAGTACCCATGCCAACGGTTTTTCCACTATCTAAAACGATTATTTTATCAGCGTTAATAATGGTCCCTATTCTTTGGGCAACTATTACGTTTGTTGCGTCCTTGGTGTACTTTTTAAGTTCTTTTCTTAAAACGTAATCAGTCTTGTAATCAAGAGCACTAAATGAGTCATCAAATATATATATTTCAGGTTCTTTAGCGATTGCTCTAGCAATTGATAATCTTTGCTTTTGACCTCCTGAAATATTAGTTCCGCCTTGAGATATATCACTTTCATACTTATTAGTCATTTTCTCAACAAACTCTTTAGCTTGAGCAACATTAACAGCTTCTTTTATTAATTTCTTAGATTTTTCTTTGCCGTTATCACCATATGAAACGTTATAGTTAACCGAACCACTAAACATAACTGCTTTTTGCGGTACGTAACCTAATTTATTGTGTAAATACTCTTCTTTATAATCTTTTATGTTAACACCATCTATTAAAATTTCACCTTCGGTAACGTCATAAAATCTCATTAGAAGATTAACGATTGTAGACTTACCACTACCAGTTGAACCGATAAGTGCGATAGTATCACCTTTATTTGCCTTAAATGAAATGTTTTTTAATACGTATTCGTCGGCGTCAGGATACTTAAATGAAACGTTTTTGAATTCAACTTCACCCCTTATACCGTTATCTTCGTCATACGTTCCGTCTATAACCGATGCTTCGGTATCTAAGACTTCTCCTATTCTTTGTGCTGAAACATTAGCTCTTGGGTACATTATAAATATCATCGCAAGCACTAAGAAAGACATAATAACTTGCATTGCATAACTAGAGAATACCACCATGTTACCAAAGATTGTTATTTTATCCATCATGTTTGCAGCATCTATCAAATAAGCACCTATAAAATATATCGAAAGAGTAAGTAAATTCATTATTAAGTACATAACCGGAGACATCAAAGCCATCATTTTCTGGTTAAACATCTGCATTTTTGTAAGTTCATCATTTTTAGCATCAAACTTTTTTTGTTGGTATTCTTCCGCGTTAAAAGCTCTAACTACTCTTATACCAGTTAAATTCTCACGTGTTAATCCATTTATTTTATCAATTAGTTTTTGCACTAACTTAAACTTAGGCATTACGGTTACCATAAGAACAATAACCATTAAAACAAGAATTATTACCGCCGCTCCCGTAATGGCACTCCACTGCCAACTCTTATCCAAAATTTTAAATATTGCCCATACTGCGGTTATCGGAGCTTTTATAAGCATTTGAAGCCCCATTGCAATAAACATTTGTATGTTTGTTATATCGTTTGTTGTTCTGGTTATTAAACTACTCGTAGAAAACTTCTTAATCTCTTCCATTCCGAAATCTTGTACTTTTTCAAACAACTGTTTTCTTAGTTTCTGAGAAAACGTAGCAGAAATAAAGGATGTTAAATACCCAACGAGCATCGCTGCTGCAAGTGATCCCGCAGCACATAAAAGCATGTAACCACCCTGAGTCAAAATCTCGTTCATACTACTTCCCTTAGTTTGCACCAAAATCGTTATCTCTGACATATAATCAGGAAGTTTTAAATCTAACCAAACTTGAAAAACAATTAAAAGTAAGGTCGCAAATACAATTAACCAATCTTTCTTATCAAAATTCTTTAGTAATTTTAACATTTTATCATTCCTTTCATAGTTTTAAGTTTCCCTTAAGTTTATCAATAACTTCAATAAAAATATCGACTTCTTCTTTTGTTATTCCCCTTAGCAAATCTCTTTCAAAATTCGCTATTTTTTGTGCTATTTCTTTATGTTTATTCAAACTAACTAACGTTAATGCTATTTCTTTTTTTCTAGCATCATCAGAAGAGTTCTTTCTTATGATAAGATTATTTTTTTCCATTGTGTCAAGCACACCAGAAATAGTAGAACGCCTTACGTCCACTTCCTTTTCCAAAGTAGTTTGATATACCTTTCTATCCTGGTTATCATATAAAAACTTTAAAACCCTGGCCTGTGTATGCGTAAGATTATTCTTTTCAACACTTCCACATATTTTTCTATCAATCATATTATCTAGCATTTTGATTTCAAACAGAATTTTTCTCTCTTTCATATTATCCCTCTTCACATTGTAAGGTAGCTAACAAAAACCATTCTATCAAATCATATGTTTATAGTCAACAATTTTTTTATTAAGAATTATTAAAACCAGAAACAATTTCTGGTTTTACTTTTGAACATAATTATATTTTAAGTTAATGTTTAATGTTACGTCACCTTTTATAACTTCATCACCTTCAAAACTTATCGTAAGACTACCTTTTTGAACTTCATTTTTATTTAAGGTGCCTTTAAAAACTTTATCTTTTATTGTGATTAGTTGTGATGCTTTTTTCATTTCTTCTTCAGAAGTTATCCCGTCGCCGTTTATATCAGCACTTTTAAAGATGGAGTTTATAATTTGGGATTCATTAGAACTTTTATAAATTATTCCGTTTACATAAGTTATATCATACTTTGCTTTTAAGGTACCATCATTTACAACGTCATACATAAACACAACCTTGTCTTTTGGCTTTGTTAAACTTATCTCAAAATCACCAATGTAAGTATTATTTTCTTTTAAAACAGGATACTTTATTATCTTGGCATCACCATACGCCTTTGATTTTAAGTTATCAAAATGAACGCTCCACCTAGCATCACTTATATTATTATTGTTATTTATTTTAACTACCTTACTCATTGCTAAAAAAGCAATCGTTAAACAAATAACAGATAACACCAAAGAAGAAACCGCTAATTTTTTTATTCTTTTTTCATTATTCATTTTAAACACCCATGGTTAAGGTTTCTGGAAGGGTTGATGCTCCATCAATTACTATTCCTTGACCAGTTATGTAACTAGATTCCTCAGATCCTAAAAAAGCCGCTAACTCGCCTAATTCTTCTATGTTTGCTAACCTTTTCATTGGAATTGCACCAGCTATTCCATCTATTACACTTTGAGGATCACTTGGATTACTTTGCTTTGCCATGGCGTCTACCATTGGTGTCATAACATACCCTGGCAGAATTGCGTTCACCCTAATACCGTCATTTACAAGTTCCATCGCAAGACCCTTAGTAAATCCCATGATGGCGGCCTTAGTAGTTGCATAAGCTACTTCACCAGAATCCGCAACTGATACACCAGTTACACTAGACAAATTAACAATTGATGCCTTACCAGCTTTTTTCAATAAAGGAAGTAGTGCATGTGTAACGTTCCATGTACCCTTAATGTTTATGTCAAAATGTTTATCTCTTAACTCTAAAGACATGGTATCAAATTTTTCCAAAATACATATACCAGCGTTATTTACTAATATATCTATCTTATCAAACTTGGTTTCTATGTCCTTTACTGCTCCTAAAACCTCTTTATTATTACTTATATCTACTTTATAACCAATTACGTCATAACCTTCATTCTTAAAATCAGAAACGACTTTAACAAGTTCATCAGAATAATCAAGTATTATTACCCTGGCACCGTATTTTAAAAACACCTTTACGATTCCAAGACCATTTCCCATTGCGCCTCCAGTTACTACTGCTACCTTACCATCTAGTTTCATTTTATATCCTCCTTTAACTTACCTATTCCTATTCTTATTATATCACCATTTAGTAATAATTTCTTTAAATTTCTTTGTAACGAAGTATCATCACTTAAAGTTTCATATTTTACTTGACCTATTTTATTAAAAACAAAATTGAGTATGTCTTTTTTACAATCACCGCCACTTGCGATATAAAATAAATTACTAAACTTTAATATGTTAGAATTATCACTCAAAAGGCATAATACTTCCTTACTTAAAAGCCAAGACTCACAGTAATAATTAACGTCTTTAATTCCAAAATATTTTTTTATTTCTAATTTAGATTGTTTAATAGATTTCCTAACTTTATTTATATCCAACAAGGTATTCTTTGGAATATGAATCTTAATGCAAATTTCTTTTTCTTTTGTTATAGGGTTAAAATTTACCAACTCATATTGTAATACACCAACCTCTAATATTCGTAAGTTTATAAAATAACTAGCCCAAAGCATTTGGGATATTCTTATTCCATCATAACCTCTTTTGTAAACATCATAAGTTAAAGCTTCCCTTGCCCTTTTCTTATGAATAAATACTTGTTTATCATCCAGATTATACTTTTTCATATTTTCTTTATGTAAGTTATATCCTAATAAAACAATAATATTTGTAACATACGGATGATAATCATTTCCAAATAATTCTTCCATCTTATTTAACTTCCAAAATTTTGCCAAATCATAATCTTTTTTGTTATATAAAATGTCCATTAAGTTATTTATTTTAACCATTAAATTATCATGTTTAAAAATATAATCCACGCACTCTAAACATTTGTCTTCGTACGACTGATCACTAATTCCATAATATTTTAATCCTTCTAAAACAATCTCGTTATCTATAAGCATAACTACACACCTTTCGTTAGAACTAGCGCCGATTCATCAAGTCTTTTAAAATATCGTTAAACGTAGGTGTAACATCACTAGAAATTTTATCTGCACCGAAAAAGTTTAATTTTACACTTTCGCTATCCTTTTTAAGGTTACCATTATAACTATTAGTTTCAAATATAACGTTCACAAAATAAGCTTCATCACCATTAGGGTAGATATAATGTTACCCTTTACCAGAATAAACATTAAATAATTTTAAGTTATGAGTTTCTAAATTGGTTTCTTCTTTTACTTCTCTTGTTACCGTTTGATATATGTCTTCTCCCAACTCCATTATTCCGCCAGGATTACCCCACTGATTATTATCTTTTCTTTTTTGTAAAAGTACTTGGACCTTTATCATTGAATATCAAACACCCACAGGCACATATTATGATGGGTGCATGTCCTATCTTGCTTCTTATTTCTTCTATATATCCCATATTTAACTCTCCTTTTCTAGTCCAAATATGTAATTTTAAATTCTTCTGTTTCACACTTTCCTTTTTTACAATACTTAGCGATTAATTTAATACTATCTTTAAAAGTTTCTTTTGTTGTCTTAGTAAAGCTATCTGCTTCTCCTACTATATTTCCTTTATCATCCATATATACATAAGCATTATCTGTTATAACGATGTTTTCAAAACCGGGCTTACTTATATTCATGTTATTAGAACTAGAATTATATAAAACGTCATCATTAAAATACAAGATAAGATTATATGAAGAATCATCACTTACGTTTTCTTTTACTTTAAAATTACTTATTATTAAAGAACGATAATTATCATTATAATATACTTTACCAGTTTGAAAATAAAAGTGCTTAGACTCACCCGTAAAACGATAAGTATAATAAATGGTAGGCTGATGCTCTTGATCTTCCTTAAATGGTATTTCACCAAGCCAGTAATCATTATTACAACCCGTTAATAATGTTAAAACAACTACAAATAAAATAAATATTCTTTTTTTCAAAATATCACCACCACAAAACATTATCACTACTTATTAACTTTATTTTAGCATTAACAAATTAAAAATAAAAGCATGCAAAAATTATTTGTTATTTATTAATAATTTATCAACATTTTTCGTTTTATCTAATAAACCAATGTTTTTATTTCTTTTTAAAATATCAATTTGTCTTCTTGCTATATCATTTAACTTAATTAACCTTTCTTCTTGGGTGATACCTTTTAATAACATCTCAGAATTAATCGCTTCTAAATTTCCTAAAACTATTAAATAAAGTACGTTTGCATAATCTCTTAAACTACCTTTTAAATTAGGATTTTCTTTTTTCCACTCCTTTGCAGTAATTCCAAACAAGGCAACGTTTAATAAATCCGCTTCGTTTTCATAAACATACTTTTTTTGTTTTTCCGTTAATAAAGGAACTACGTAATTTTTAATTGTATCCGTTTGAAGTTTATAATTTACTTTTGTTAAGAACCTACTTGCTTCCCATTTTTCCTTATTACTTAACGTTTCTTTTTGTTTTAATCTTTCGAATTCAGTAATTAAGTACAACTTAAACTCTGGCGATAGCCAACTCGCAAACTCGAATGCAATATCTGGATGAGCGTACGTTCCTTTACTATATTTTCCAACGCTTGGAACTATACCGATAGAATTAAATTCTTTTTTCCACCTACTAGGTGTCATGGTAAATCTGTTATAAGGTACCTCTTTAATTTTAATTCTGTGTGATTCCACGGAATTAAAATTAGGATTGTTTAATTCTTCCCATAATGAGTAAAAAGAAAAAGAATTTTTACTTGACATCCAATTTCTAATTACTCCAGACGGATCATTACCATTTACATATGTCGCTAAATCAGTAAGTGAAATATAATTAATTCCATTAACGTTCATTATTCTTATTATGTTATCTTGTACTTTGATAGTCTTTTTTATTGTTTTATCCATGTACATTTTGCCTTTCTTTTTAAGGCATATAATACACACATTAACACAAGTGATTTGTCATTTATTGTTTAATATTTAATAAACATACACATTCAACATGACTAGTATTAGGAAACATATCAACTGGTGTTACTTTTTTAACATCATATAAATCTGTTAAATATGACAAATCTCTTGCCATGGTAACCGGGTTACACGATATGTAAACTATTTTTTTAGGATGTATTTTTTTCATTATCGCAATGGCCTTTCTATCTATTCCTTTTCTTGGTGGATCAACGATAATAACATCTATCTTATCTTTTATTTTACTTATTTCTTTAGCGGCATCACCACAAATAAATTTAACGTTGTTTATGTTGTTTACCTTTAAATTTTCCCTAGCATCTAAAACAGCGTCTTCTACTATTTCAATACCTATTACTTTTTTCACATGAGGTGATACAACACTTGTTATGGTTCCGGTACCACAATATAAATCAAGAACCACGTCATTTTTATCTAGTTTGGCCATTTTTATCGCCGTATCATATAACTTTTCCGCTTGCGTAATATTTACTTGAAAAAAGGATTTTGCAGATACGTTAAACATAAGACCATTCGTTACTTCTTTTATATAACCGGTACCGTATACTACTTTTCCATTAAAAATAACCGTTTTTAATTTTTTTATATTAGTAGTTAAATAATCTAATATTTCAATGTCCGTATCGTTTAAAGAATAAATATCAATTAATAATTCGTTTAAAGCATTACCATACCTTATTGTTATCGTTTTTATTTCATTATTGTTTTCTTTTAAATAATTTCTAATAACTTGTAATGCGTCATTTATTAAACTTTCTGCCAAAAGACAATAATCTATATCAATAAGTTGATACGTTCCTTCACCATAAAATCCTATACGATCATTTTCTACCTTAAAACTAACTTTATTTCTATAGTTATCATCTTTTAGAGACGGCAAGCAATCATCTACTTTAACATCTATTTTTCCTATTCTTTTTAACGCGTTTTTAATTTTTTCTTTTTTGAATTTTAAATTTTCCGAAGTTGTTTGATGTCTTAAATCACATCCACCACATTCCTCATAAAACGGACATCTAGATTTAACCCGTTTGTCAGATTCTTTTAGTATTTCTACAAGCTTACCCCTAGCATAATTCTTCTTTTTTTCGGTAATTCTAACCCTTACTTTTTCTCCTGGTAAAGTCTTTGGTACAAAAACAACCATTCCGTTTATTTTACATACCCCAGCACCTTCATTTTCTAAAGAAGTTATCTCAGTTTCATATATTTCATCTATTTTAATAGTCCCAATCATATTATCACCCTAATTTAATTATACATTATTTAGTATACTTAGCCAAAATAAAAATAAGTTTTAGTGTAAACTTATTTCTTATTTTTTCGATTTTTCTTTTGTTGGGCCATTTCTTTTGTATATCTAGTTTTCAATTGTTCATCGGTAAAAACAGCACCATAATTTTTAGCGATAACGTGTGCAACATCATACGCTTTTAAAATTTGTTTTTTAGATAATCCTTCTTGAACTATAACTTTATCCTTTAAACTACAAGTCATAGAAATTGGAATTACAAACTTTTTGCCATTAACACTTTCTAATGCATCATCTACTAATCTTATACCCTCTACTCTTTTATTGATTTCATTTATTAATAAAGAACCATAATTTTCACCACCATCGGTTGTTATAAGTAAGTCTAATTTATTATCAAAATCATCATATGAAAGCATTACGAATGAATCCAAAGTTTCAAACTTTCCTTCATCAAAAACAATCTTTATAGCCTCTGCGGTTTCAATCATTTTTATTCTTTCAAACGGATTTAAATTATCATACATCGTTTTGATTCTTTTATCATCAGGATTATATCTTAAATCTCCTTTAAATCCTAAAGATGATAAAACAGCTGGTCTGTTTATTCTAAAATCTATTGTTTGATTATTACTAAAAACTAATTTAAAGCTTTTGTTAGATAAATTTCTTCCACAAACAGATATGGCTTCTTTTACTGTTCTAAGCTCTAAAGCATCCATTGGTATTCTCCCCCCCTTTTTGATGGTGTTTATAATAACAAAAAAGAGTAACTATGTCAAATTACTCTTTTTCTGATAACTCTTTATAATAATTAAACCTTTTAATTGCGGCACTCTTATTTTTATCAAACAACTCTTTTGCCCTTTGTTCATTTACTAACTTTGTCATGGCGTATCTGTTTTCTCTGCTTAAGAATTCTTCATACTTATCAAAGTCAGGATTCTTATAATCCAAACTTAACTTTTCAGTATTCGGATCATACCTAAATATTGGCCAGTATCCGCTTTCAACCGCTAGTTTTTCTTCTGAAATACTATCTTTCATACCAGCCTTTATTCCGTGATTAATACATGGCGCATACGCAATTATAATTGAAGGCCCATCATGTTTTTCTGCCTCCGTAAAAGCTTTGATGGTTTGTTGCATGTTAGCACCAAGACTAATTTGAGCAACATAAACACCACTATAACTCATTGCCATTCTAGCTAAATCTTTCTTTTCCCCATCCTTACCACTAGACGAGAACTTAGCTGTTGCACCAGATCTTGTTGCTTTGGATGTCTGACCACCGGTATTTGAATAAACCTCCGTATCCAAAACAAGAATGTTAACGTTTTGCTTGGTTGATAAAACGTGATCTAATCCTCCGTATCCTATGTCGTAGGCCCATCCATCTCCGCCAATCATCCAAACCGATTTAGGCATGATGTACTTTTTTAATCTTTCGGCTTTTATTGCCTCACTAAAGTCGAAGTTATGAAGCATGTTTTCTGCTGCCTCTTTATTTTCGTCATCATTAATCCATTCGTCTGCTATTCGTTTATTTTCTTCTGATAAATTACTTTTTCTTAAAATGTTTTTAATCTTTTCTTTTTGCAGCATATCACCAATTTTAATTCCAAGACCAAACTCTGCGTTATCCTCAAACAATGAGTTTGCCCAAGATACGTTATAAGGCATCGAAGGATGTGATGCTCCGTATATCGATGAACAACCAGTTGCGTTTGCAATTACTAATCTTTCTCCAAACAACTGTGTTAATAACTTTATGTATGGTGTTTCTCCACATCCTGCACAAGCACCGGAAAACTCAAACAATGGCTTTTCAAATTGTGAACCTTTAATGGTATTTTTTGGAGCGATGTTTTTGTTTAAATCAGCCTCAAACATAACTGATACGTTCTTTTTTGGAGCTTTTTCCTTATCCATCATGGTAATTGCTTTTCCCTTGGCTGGGCAAACGTTAGCACACACACCACAACCAGTACAATCCTTCCATGATATTCCCATGTAATAATATAAACCTTCTTTACCTGGAACCTTAGCTACCTTGTCTTCAACATCATACCTTTTAGCTTCTTCCATGGTTAGAACAAACGGTCTTATAACCCCATGAGGACAAGCTAGTACACACATGTTACACTGAATGCACTTTTCCTTATCCCAGCAAGGAAGCATGTTAGCGATGTCCCTTTTTTCTAATTTACTTGTTGCTGGATCAAAACTACCATCCATGTGCTTTTCAAAGCTACTAACCGGAAGTTTATCTCCTTCTAAGTTAGAAACTAGGTTCATTACCTCGTCCTTAATCAAATGATTTTCATAATCTTTTTCCTCTGTCAAAGAAGTCATGTTAATATCTACTTTTATTAACTTACTACTTACTTCTTCTATGGCATCCAAGTTACAATCCACTACGTCAGAACCCTTTTTAGAAAATTTCTTTCTTATTTGTTCTCTTATTTTATTAATTATTAAGTCATAATCAACCAGCTTACCTACTTTGAATATAGCAGCCTCCATAATCATACTAACCTTGTTAGGTATGTTATGTCTCATTGCAATATCAAAAGCATCTATGGTATAAAAATCTACGTTTTTGTCAATTATTATTCGTTTAACCTTATTTGGTAAGAATTTTATTAAATCTCTACCTGCTTTATCAGTAACCAAAATAAACGTACCATTATTTTTAATCTTATCTAATATGTTATACCTTAAAAGATAAGTATCCTTAGTGCATACTAAGGTATTAGCTTTTTCAACGTAATATGGTCTTTCTATTTCTTCCCTTGCAATTCTAAGATGAGACTTAGTAACCCCACCTGATTTTTTAGAATCATACTGAAAATATCCTTGAACAAACGCATCGGTATAATTTCCCATGATGGTAATTATGTCCTTTGATGCCGTAACCATTCCGTCAGAACCATATCCGTATATTAACAACTCTCTAGTACCCTTATGTTTAATTTTATACTCTTTAACGGGAATGCTTTTATTGGTTAAATCATCTTCTATCCCAACGGTAAAATCAGTAAAACAATTTGGGTCATCCAAAAAGTCATAAACCGCTTTTATACATGCAGCATCCGTATTCTTACTAGAAAGTCCGTATCTTCCTCCTATTATCTTAGGCGCTAACTCTTTTCCTTGAAACATAGAACATACGTCTAAGTATAATGGTTCACCACTTGAACCCGGTTCTTTCGTTCTATCTAGCACCGCTATTTTCTTTACCGTCTTAGGAATAACGTCCATGAAATACTTCTTACTAAACGGTCTATAAAGGTGAACTTCAACTAATCCTAAACCTTCTTCGTTGTTAACCACTTCCCTTATGGTGTCACAAACCGATCCCATCGCTACGATTATCTTAGTAGCATTTTTATCACCATAATAATTAAATGGCTTGTAGTCCTTACCAGTAATTTCATTTATCTTTTGCATGTATTTATTTACCACGTCAGGCATCTTATCATATAAAACGTTCCTTGCTTCAGCATTTTGAAAATAAATATCATCGTTTTGTGTTGTTCCGCGGATAACTTTACTAGCAATCATACTTTTATCCTTAAAATCATCCAAGGTTTTTCTATTTAGTAAATAAAGTAAATCTTTACCATCTAAAACCTCTATTTTCTTAAGTTCATGAGAGGTTCTAAAACCATCAAAAAAGTTTAAAACCGGCATACTATTATCAATCGCTGACAAATAAGAAACAGCCGTTAAATTCATGACGTCCTGTACGTTTGATGATGCAATCATCGAAAAACCAGTAGGTCTTGCCGCGTAAACGTCCTGATGATCACCTAATATACTAAGCGCATGAGTTGCAATACTTCTTGCTGCTACGTTAATAACGCAAGGTAAGCACTCACCCGCTATTTTATACATGTTGGGAAGCATTAATAACAGTCCTTGAGACGCAGTATAAGTAGTTGCTAAAGTACCCGCTTGTAGCATACCATGCACTAGTGCTATCGCACCAGCTTCACTTTGCATTTCTACCACTTTAACTGGCGAACCATAAAGGTTGTTAAATCCTTTACTTGATAATTCATCTACTTTTTCTGCCATCGTTGATGCTGGCGTTATTGGATAAATACCCGCTGCTTCACTAAATAAATAAGAAACGTAACTACACGCTTCATTTCCATCCATTACTTTATATCGTTTCATATTCGCACCCTCTAACATAATAATTATATCATTAATACGTATTATTTCAAATCAAAAAATTTGATAAATAAACAAAAATATGGTATAGTATGTGCCTATTAAAGGGGGATGTTTTTAAATGGTTGATTATATTAAAAAAGTATTAGAAGAAAATCACTTTGATTATAATGAAAATTTTAACCTTGAAAAAGATTGTAATAGAATTAATGATTTTTTTAAAACATATAAAATAAATCCTTCAAAAAAGCAGAAAGTTCCACCTACAACCAGAACCAACGGATTGATAAACCTAGAAGAAATTCCATTTATAATTTGTAGTAATACCTTAAATAACAAATGGATTTTACTTAGTAATGGTACTAAATTATTGATGAAGTCAAACAGGCAGCATTATGAAAACGTAGCTGAACTTTTAATAATGTATTTTTTAAAACAATTAAATATGCCTTGTGCAAATTATGACATAGCAACATATAAAAACGAAGAGTATTTAATATGCCCATCTTTTCTAAGAAATAAAGAAAAAATAGTTAACCCGTTTAATAACCAACCAATAATAAAAGACGGATATGAACTCATGAAGCAATACGATGGACAAACTCATTTTATAAAAACATGCTTTGTTGATAGAATATATGGAAACATAGATAGATTTCCTTGTAATTATGGAATTATAACCGGAAACGTATGTAATGGTAAAAAAACAAAACCAAGCCTTTGCCCTTTATTTGATAACGTTGATTTTAGCTCTGTTTTAATAAGAGAAGAAAAATATGGTTTTTTCCCGTCAATAAATGAAAATATCAACAGTTGTGAAGATGTGTTTAAATATCTTTTAGATTACGAAATAATCATGAACTGGACTGATACTACTTTAAAAAAAGCTAATCTATATAAAGCAGCCGAAAAAATGAAAGAAGAAAAAGAAATTTTAATTAATAACGAGACTTATCAAGAATATGAATCTTTCTTTAAAGATAGTGAATCATTAATAAATAATGCTTTAAAAGAAAAACAAAAATCATTTAAAATAAAACTAACTTAAAAATAAGGTGATAATAAAATGGAAAAAATAATTAAGACTTTAGAAGAAAATAGATTATATGATGATGGTGATGAAAAAATAATATCAAATAATGAAGATGATTTTTTTAAACATTATAAGTTAAACAAAAGTAATAAAAATCCTTTACCTTCTTGTTTAACAAGAAATAAAAATGGGTTCTTAAATTTAGACGATGAACCATTTATAATTTCTGATTTAAAAACAGATGGACACAATGATAATAAATGGATTCTTTTTAAAAATGGTTCTAGAGCACTATTAAAAAGCGTTGATTATAACGAAATAAGCATGGAATTATTATTCCATGAACTTGCCTTTAAATTAAATATACCATCAGCGAAATATGATGTTGCAACATTAAACGATAAAATATTTTTAATCTCAGAATCATTTTTATCAATAGATGAATACTTATTTGATTATTATAACGTTGAAGGAAAAACATTTATAGACGTTGAACAACTAGAAGAAGAAAGCAAAAAAATAAGCCAAGATAAACACTTAAAAAAGACTTTGTTTATTGATTTATTAACTAATCATTATGACCGGTTTCCACATAATTTTAAAGTAATAACGGATGGCAAAAATAAAAGCATAGCACCATTATATGATAATGGTTTGTGTGGAATCGGTATGAATTACAAATTAAAATTTACTTTTCCTGAATACAAAAATTCAATTGATCCAAAACAAATAATACGGTTCTTAATAAATGATAAAAAGTTTAAAGAATGGATATTATGTTATATAGACAATATTAACCCGTATTATTTAAAAGATAAAATAAATCAAGAAAAGAAAATTTACGTTGATAGTAATATGAACGAATTATTTATTAAAAACGTAAAAGAAAACCAATCGATCATAAAAAATGTATTAAAAAAATAGTTAGATTTTTCTAGCTATTTTTTCTTGCGTCAAATTTCTTTCTTTCTTCAGTGTTTAATATTTTCTTTCTTAACCTAAAGTTTTCAGGTGTAACTTCTACTAACTCGTCTTGGTTAATATAATCCAAACATCTTTCTAAAGTAAGTAATCTTGGTCTTTTTAAAACCACCGTATGGTCTTTTCCAGCGCTTCTTGTGTTAGTTTGTTGCTTTTGCTTTACAACGTTTACCGCCAAATCGTTTTCACGGTTGTTTTCTCCAACGATCATTCCCTCATAAACTTCACAACCAGGTTCAATAAACATAACACCACGATCTTCTAACTGGCCCAATCCATACGCAGATGCCTTACCATTTTCCATCGAAACCAATACACCTAATTTTCTTTCACCAACAACGGCATCCGCCATAGGCATATATTCTTTAAAAGTGTGGTTTATTATTCCATATCCCTTAGTCATGGTCATAAAATCAGTCATAAAACCAATTAATCCACGTGATGGAATGGTATAATTAAGCCTTACTTGATTTTGGTTATTTGTCATGTTAATCATTGTTCCACCACGAACTCCTAATGACTCTATAACAGGTCCTACGTTTTCTTCTGGAACGTCAAGTTGTAAGTCCTCGTATGGTTCACACTTAACACCATCTATTTCTTTTATGATAACCTCAGGCTTTGAAACTTGCATTTCATAGCCTTCTCTTCTCATGTTTTCAATCAAAATTGATAAATGAAGTTCTCCCCTTCCAGATACTATCCAACTTTCCGTATCATTTTCTTTAACCCTTAAAGAAACATCTCTTTGAGTTTCCTTCATTAATCTTTCTTCTAATTTTCTAGCGGTTACAAACTTACCTTCACGCCCCGCAAAAGGAGAATTATTAACACCAAAGGTCATCTGTAAGGTTGGTTCATCTATTCTAAGAGGTTCAAGAGCTTCTTCTTTACCCGCGGTGCACACTGTTTCACCAACTGATATATCAGGAAGACCAGCGATTGCAACTATTTCACCAGCGTGTGCCTCTTTTATCTCAATCCTTTTAAGGCCTAGAAATCCGAATAACCTTTGCACCCTAAACTGCTTTATCGTACCATCTAGCCTAACACATGATACGTTTTCATTTTCCTTAATCGTACCACGTGCAATACGACCAATACCAATCCTTCCAACGTAATCATTATAATCTAATAATGCTGGTTGAAATTGTAATGGAGATTTAGCGTCGGTAGATGGAGCTGGTATATATTTTACTATCATATCAAGCACCGGATCCATCGTGTGTTTCTGCGTAGACAAATCTTTATCCAAACTAGATGTTCCGTTTAACGCTGATACGTAAACAACTGGAAATTCTAATTGTTCATCATCCGCTCCCAACTCGATAAATAACTCTAGCACCTCATCTAACACTTCGTCTATTCTAGTAGATGGTTTATCTACTTTGTTTATTGCAACAATCGGTTTAACCCCCGCCTCTAACGCTTTTTTAAGAACGAACCTCGTCTGTGGCATGGTTCCCTCATAAGCATCAACCACCAGTAATACACCATCAACCATGTGCATTATTCTTTCTACTTCACCACCAAAATCAGCGTGACCTGGAGTATCTAAAATATTTATCCTGTAACCTTTATAATTAATAGCAGTTGTTTTAGCTAAAATGGTTATTCCTCTTTCTCTTTCTATGTCATTAGAATCCATCGCTCTTGTTTCTACTTCTTCATTTTCTCTAAACGTACCAGATTGTTTTAATAATTCATCAACAAGCGTTGTTTTCCCATGGTCAACATGGGCAATAATAGCAACGTTTCTTATTTCCATAACTTACACCTTCTTTTTTACTAACTTGTTAATTATAGCACAAAATAATAAATGTTACAAAAAAAGTGAATGAAAATTCACTTTTTACTTTTGAGTAATTGACTTAGCTTCTGGCGTAGGAAGTTTACCTTCCTTTACCATCTGATCATACTCTTGATCAGTACCATAAAAATTCAAAGTATAAACGCCTTCTTGCGCAGTTTGTAAACTATCACCCATGTTAGGATTATCACTAATCAAACAAACAGCTAAATAATTAGCAGGGGTACGGCCATCTTTATTATATTCTTTTCCTTCTGCAAACGCTGGATATTCCTCAATTATATTATAGGCAACATCTATTAAGCTAGAAAAATTCCCGGTGGTGTAATTACATATAAAATGATCTTTAGATAAATTTTCATAATTATACTTTTCTGCAGTTTCTTTAGGAACATTTATAGAAATTTTAGTACCCGGTTGACCAATTTCATCCAAAAGCTCGAGTTCATCAGTAGAAATATCTAGATTTTTAGCAATTATTGAAGCATTAAAATCACCTGTTTGAACTTCGTATTCAATTGTCGCCTTTTCCATATCTTTTTCGGTATCTTCATCTACATAGTTTTGCGTAGTTGATATATCCGGGCCGTCAGTCCTAATTGAACAACCACTAAGAGATGCAGCCGCACCTCCAACACTAACCACCATGGTAAGGGCAAGGGTTAAAGACGTGATTTTTTTAATTCCTAATTTCTTTAACTTTTCGATTAAATTCCCTTTGATTCTTTTAAAATTATAATGGTTTTTACTAGTTATTATTTTTGCACCATTTGAAAATGGCTTTTTAGGTGTGGTAGAATTTTTTTGAACAATACTAAATAACTCAGCATTTTCCTTATCAAAATCACTTAACGTTGCATCATACGCTTCTTTAGTACCCAACCTCATATATTTTTCTAATTCATTTTGGATTTGTTGCCACTCCTTGGAGTCTTTACCTTTTTCATCTACATATTCTAAAACTTTATTATAAACATCTTTTTTACTTGCATCTGGCCCTAAACCTAATAATTCATATATATTCATGATAATCCTCCTATCATATCTATATTAATAATAACAAAGTTATGACAAAAAAGCAAATAAAAAGAAGTATATAACTATACTTCTTGTACAACAGTTATAATCATTGGTTTACATCCGGTTTCTTCATACAAGTAATGACTTAGTCTTTCACGAACACTAGTTTTTATTTTATTATACTCAACGTAATTATCAACCGTGTTTTCATTTATTATCTCAAGAGATATTCTTTTCATTTCTTCAATTAAGTCAGTACTTTCTTTTACGTATATAAAGCCCCTTGTTAGTACTTCTGGATAGGCAAGTATTTCTTTTGTTTTTTTATCTAACGTAGCACATATAATAACTATTCCGTTGTCAGATAAAAGTTCTCTATCCTTAAGAACTAACTCACCAATGTCTTGTGATGAATTTCCGTCAATTAAAACGTCGTCAACCTTAATGTGTTCGGTTGTATTTTTAAGTTCACCATTAACGATGTTTACCACGTCTCCGTTTTGCTTTAGAATTATGTTTTCCTTTTTCATACCAATGTGACTCGCCGCGTTAGCATTTGCAACCATGTGACGATACTCACCTATAACTGGCATGTAATACTTTGGATTCATTAAATCAAGCATTAACATAATATCTTCACTAGAAGCATGATGCAAAAGGTTATCCTTTCTAGACATGGTTACAACTGATGCTCCAAGTTTAGAAATATCATCAATTACCTTTATCGCTAACTTCTCGTTATAATCGTTAATTGGTTCTAAGAATAAAATGGTATCAGTATTCTTTATCTTAACATATTTATCATAACCATTTATTATTCTATTTAAATTCATAAATGGTTTTTCTCTTTCATTAGAAATAAGTATTACCGCATCCTTATCGTTTATGTTACTTAAATCGCCTATTCTATCTTTATCAAACTTAATGTAGTGTTTATCAATTATATCGTTTATTATACCTTGAAGTTTATGTCCCATAACAACTACCCTTCTGGTAGTTTTAGATATTTCTTTAAACAACTCTTCAATTCTTGATACATGAGCCGTAAACACCGTTACAATTATTCTGTTTTCGGTTTTATTAAGCGTGTCTTTAATAAGTTTATCAATACGATTTTTTGGTGAAGTATAACCTGTCTTATCAGCGTACATGGATTCACCCATCAAACATAAAACTCCTTGTTTACCAATATATGCAAGTTTTCCAATATCAGTTTTATAAGGCCCAAGCATAGTTGCATCAAAGACATAGTTCCCTGTATAAAAAATAGTACCATCCTTAGTGTTTAAGGCATAACCAACGTTATCTGGGATTGAATGAGTAAGTCTCACAGGAAAAATACTATTCTTTCCAAACGTTATTTTCTTATGTGGATCTATTTCTATTAAATTTTTAAACTTAACGTTATCGCTTTCTAATTCTTTTCTTAAAATACCAGCGGTAAACTTAGTTGCATAAACCTTTAAATTAGGTACTTCTTTTAATATATCACAAACGGCACCCATGTTCTTCTCATGCCCATGAGTTATAAATAGACCCTTTATGTTCTTAATATTCTCCTTTATATAATCAAAGTTTGGAATAATATAATCAACACCTAAGAGTTTATCTCCAGCATATTTTAAACCCGCATCAAAAATAAATATATCAGAATCAACCTTAACAACGTACATGTTTTTTCCCTCTTCGTTTAAACCGCCGAGTGCAAATATCTTTATTTTACTCATCTTTTTACCTCCTTTCTTTTTAATGGCGATATAATTATATCATGTTTTTAGATAAATTACTATAATTAAAAAAGAACCATTTATAGTTCTTTATTTAATTACCCCAATAAAGTTTTTCTTCTTACCTCTTTTTATTACGAGTATTTCTTCATCTATTGCAATAGAATTATCAATTATCATTTCTTCGTCATTTACTTTTTCATCATTAATAGAAATAGAACCAGCTTTCAAAAACTCCCTTGCTTCTCTTTTACTTTGACAAACATTATTTTCTACTAACATGTCGATCAGTTTAGTTCCTACTTTAACCTCAAATGAAGGAACGTCTTTAAAGCCCATTAATATTTCTTCTTTTGATAATGATTTAACGTTACCACTGAATAAGGCCTCACTTATTCTAACTGCTTTTTCGTATTCTTCTTTACCATGAAGATCGGTTATTACTTCTTTTGCTAGCGCTTTATGTGCCTCCCTTAAATGTGGGTTAGCTTTATGTTTTACTTCTAATTCTTCTATTTCTTCTTTACTTAAAAACGTTAGTTTCTTTAAGTATTCTATAATCATAGAATCTTCTAAGTTTATTAAATATTGATATAGTTCGTATGAAGAAGTTTTATTCTTATCAAGCCACAACGCATTACCTTCCGTTTTACCAAACTTAACACCATTAGAGTCTGTTACAAGAGGCATAACCATACCATATACTTCTTTACCTAATTTTTTTCTTACTAATTCTATACCAGATGTTATGTTTCCCCATTGATCGGAACCCGCAACCTGTAAAGTAACCCCTCTTGTTTCATACAAATGCATAAAGTCTAGGGCCTGCAAGATCATGTATGAAAACTCTGCATAGGTTATTCCAGTTTCCATTCTTGATTTTACCTTATCTTTCGCAAGCATGTAACTAATGTTAAAGTATTTACCATAATCCCTTAAAAAATCTATCACGTTAATATCTTTGGTCCAATCATAATTATTAACAACTTCAAAACCAAATATTTCTTCTGCTTGCTTTTTTAATCCCTTAAAATTATGTTCAACTTCTTCTTTTGATATCATCGGCCTTTCAGCAGTTGGTTTTGGATCCCCTATAAGACCAGTTGCACCACCAACTAAAAGAATTGGTTTATGCCCTGCCCGAGCAAGCCTTTTAGATATTAGAAACGATGAGTAATGACCAATGTGCATAGAATCAGCCGTTGGATCGGTTCCAATATAAAAAGTTAAACTTTCATTGTTTAATTTATCAATTAATTTTTCATCTGATATATCTTGTACTAATCCTCTCCATTTTAAATCTTCGTATAAAGTCATAATAATTCTCCTTTCTATAAAAAAAGTTCATCCTAATTAAAGGATGAACTAAAAGTCCACGGTACCACCTTTGTTCTAGATTTATAATCTAGCTCTTTATTAAAGTTAACGCCTTTATTACGTTTTAGCTCCAAAATCGTAATTCATTAAATAACTTCCTTTACGTTTTCACCAACCACGTAATCTCTAATAAGGAAAGTTATAAACTACTTTAATTCCTTCATCACTAATACTTATATTTTATTAATTTATTTTAATTTTGTCAAATAATTATGCACTTTCAATTGTCTGAATATTAGTTAAATTGCTTCTAACTCCTAAAAGATATTCCTTTACCGCTTCGTCTTTAACTATAATTAATGCGTCTGAAGACATGTATGAAAGCATGTTTGCATTATTTGTAACACTATCAAAGTTAAAGTTACGAATGTCTAAGTTTTCTAGGGATAAACACCGATAAAACAGCCCAGACATATTAGTTACTCTGGAAGTGTCAAATCCACTTAAATTTAAATTAACTAACGACGAACAATTATAAAACATATTTTCCATACTTGTTATATTAGAGGTATAAAAACTACTTAAATCTAAATCCATTAATGATGAACAACCATTAAACATTCCAGACATATTAGTTACGTTTGAAGTAACAAAATTATTTAAATCTAATTCTATTAATGACGAACAACCCAAAAATAGCATGGTCATAGATGTCATATTTGATGTATCAAATCCACTTAAATCTAGTCTAGTTAAAGAAGAGCATCCCCTAAACATTTCTCCTATACTAATTGCATTACCCGTTTTAAAACTAGTTAAATTTATATCAGATAATGCTGAACAAAGTCTAAACATTCCATGAAAATTTGTTACGTTGGTCGTATCAAAGTTATTTAAATTTATCTCTGTCAATGAATAACAACCATTAAACATCCATGACATATCTGTTACACTCGATGTATTAAAATTACTAAGATTTAAACTATCTATTTTTCTACAATATGTAAACATATAACTCATATCGGTTACGTTGGATGTATTAAATGATGATAAATCCAACGTTTCTAAAGATAAACAATTGTTAAACATGTTATTCATATTCGTTACGTTTTGGGTATTAAAACTACTTAAATTAAGTTCTACCAGTGAATTACATCCACTAAACATAGAATTCATATTAGTTACATTAGATGTTTTAAAGTTATCTAAATTTAATTCATCTAATGAATAACAATTATAAAACATGTTGTTCATTGCCGTTACATTTGATGTATCAAAGTTACTCAAATCTAATTCTGTTAATGACGAACAATTTTGAAACATTCCTTGCATGTTAGTAATCTTATCACTTTCGAAATTTCCTAAATTCAAAGTTGTTAAACCATTACAATTCAAAAACATTCTATATGATGATGTTACATTAGATACATCAAAATTACTTAAATCTAAACTTATAATCGATGAACTAGTATCAAACATATTATTCATTGTAACAGTATTAGACGTATTAAAATAATTACCAAAATCTATTGATGTTAAATTAGTAAACTTAGAAAATAAATTAGTAGAATTTATAGGAGCCTCAACCTCTCCTACACCACCTATATAAAGCTCATACAAACTATTATTATCACTATCCGTATACCATGCTATTACCGTTCCATCTTTATTATATGATGCATCCCATGAGCCTATTGCTCCTTCTCCTACTTCTAACGTTGGTAAAAACTCTATACTCTCTACGCTTTCTTTTGTTATTGGCCCATTATAAAAAGTTGTTGTTCCCGCTCCTCCATTTCCTTGTGCTAGTATTGAGACGGGTTTTACGAAATCAAACCTTAACATGGTATCTAGATTTGTGTCTCCTGGTAATGTTATTCCTTCTTTATATTTTATCGTTAATTTGAAATCTTTTGTTTCTCCTGGATTTATTAACTCTTTTATTCCTATTCCTTCTAATACGTATTCCATGTTTGTATTATT
>CALVIH010000017.1 GCA_944329445.1 uncultured Bacilli bacterium
ATTTTGTCTCACATCATTTACAATTATACAAATAACAAAAAGGATCCTACTGATCCTTTTGTTCCTTTTTTATCTTAATCGGATTAACATGGATTACCGTTAAATAAATTTCATCTATCTTTCTTCCGATTTCCTTCTCTAGTTTATTTGCAATCTCATGACTTTCAAAAGTAGATAAATCTCCATCAACGTAAATGGTAAAAGAAATTTGGTATCTATAGCCAACGGGAGTAGAGTTAAAATGTATTACTTTCTTTACTTCTTTATGTTCTTTTATTATTTCAAACACTTTATTTTTAGTTTCTTCAGAAATCGATTTATCCATTAAAACATCATAACTATCCTTAAATATTTTAAACGATGTTACCATTATCCATATAGCTATACCTATACCTACTATACCATCAAATAAATAAATTCCCTTTAATGCCAGAATACATGAGATAAGGTTTAAAAACGTAATTATTGTATCATTACGATGATCTATAGAGTTAGCTTTAATTAGTAAATTATTATGTTTTTTATATAAGTATTTAGTGTATAAATAAAGTGCAAGCTTAATAACTATGGTAATTAGACAAACCACAACTAACCATATAGAAAAATTATACTTTTCATTATTTATTATTACCATAAAAGAATCTTTAAGGATTATTATGGCCATTAGAATCATCGCAATTGATATTAACATTGAATATATGTACTCTGCCTTACCATGACCAAGGTTATGATCGTCATCCTTAGGTTTACTTGCAATTTTATTTCCAATAAAAGTCATTAGTGAAGAAAAAATATCACCCGCACTATTAAAAGCATCCGCTATCATGGCCTGAGAATTAGTAATAAAACCAATTATTCCTTTTATTATAAGTAAAAAAAGATTCCCTGCTATTCCTAAAATACTTGCTATTTTAACACTTTTAAACCTTTGCATTTATATCACCTGTTACTATATATTTCAAGTACTTTAAATTATACCATGAAAAAAGCAAATTAAATCAATAATTTGCTTAATTTAAATATACCACCTGGACCTAGCTCCATGTCAAGATGTTAATTAAAAAAAGTAAACCTAATTTAATGATTTACTTTTTACGTATGAGAAAAACCAATTTTTAAAATCGTTTTTATTTTTGTAACGCTTAGTATCTTCATCTTTATCAGCCTCTAAAAAATCAATTATCTTTCCATCTTTGTAAATAATAAATGATGGATAATACTTAATTTCTTTTTCTAATGAAGTACCATTAATTTGAGAAAAAGGAAATTTATAAAAAGCAATGTTATTTTCTTCCTGAAACGAAATAAGTACCTCATTAAACTTGTTAGAAGTAACGCATGATGGTTCATAAATAAATAATCCAAATGACTCCTTATCATCTATCAGTTTATTTAGAATTTTAACATCAATTTCAGTTAAATTATTATTGCCATAATATTTATCTTCTAAATAAAACTTTTCTACTGGTCTATTAACAAATATTAGTAAGCATATTACTATAAGTAATATTAAAGCAGCAAAGCAAATAATGATTTTTTTCTTCATGTTTAGTCAACCTCATGAAGCATACTAAAATCAATATCATGATAAGGAATCTTCCAAAAATCATAGGTTACCTCATTATTTATTGTTCGTTTAACCAAAACGTTATTTTCTCCTTTATAATACCAATAACCACCGACGTTATAAATTTTGTTTTCATCCCAACCTAACTCAATTAACATATTTTTCATCATGCCAGCGTATCCACCACCACCGCACATTAAAAATATGTTCTTATCCTTAGGAAATAAATACTCCAAAACGTCCATTGACTCTTCATAATTAGGAGTATAATTTCCGTTCTTTTCAGTAAACAAGGTTTTACCAGTATAAGTTTTACCCACTTCGTCCGGAAGTCCACTTACGTTTACTACGTAAGGAAATGGTACCACCTCAAAACCCTTAACAAAACCAGAAAGATAAGAATCTCCTCCAATTGCTTCATAATTACCAGGATCCTTAAGCATCCTCATATCACGATAAACCGAATCAGATCTTCCTAAATAATTATCAATTGTCTCTTCATTAACGTTTTTATCAATACCAAACTCTCCTCTTACCCCACTTGTTACCTCTGGCTTTGGTAATTTGTTTTGTTTATTATTTATAAAAAATAATAAGACGGATATTAATACAACTAATATAATTATACTTAAAATAATTAAAATCACTTTTTTATTTTTCACTTATAATACTTCCTTTCTTTAGTATTATCTTACCCAAAAGAAAAATAAAAACCAATAACTTTAAGGTTGAAAAAAACTCAAACAAAAGTTGAGTTTTAAAATACTATTAATCACATGATTTTATTGATAACGGAACTTTATACGTTGTATGATTTTCTTCTTTAGATTGCGCATCAATTAATAAATACAAACTATCCTTTGAATAAGCATCACAAACCCTATCATAATTATCCACCGTAAAAGTTACTTTTTTTAAAAAGTCATCTAAACTTATACTTCCTTTATCATGCTTATAAGAACTAATTTTTTTATCCATGTTTCCTGATGATTCATAAAGCGTACATTCTATCTTGTCATATTTTTCTTCATCTTCTGATCCACAATACTCTATGTTTGAAATATATATTGCAGACTTTTTTTCGTTATAAGAAATCGTACCAGAAATCTTAAAATTACTGCAACTACTAGATAAAGTTTTAAATTCAAAATCTTTGTCTTTTGTACTTACTGCAATAAACGTAATAACAAGTATAAGCATAATAATTACGAAAATAAAAATTGGTATCAGATATTTTCTCTTACGTTCCTTTCTTTTATATCCGCCTTCAAATAATTCATCTAAACTAACATTAAAATCCTTACTTATTTGTTTTATAAGTGCCATATCAGGCATGTTTTTGCCAGTTTCCCACTTACTTACAGCCTGGTAAGTAACGTTGTATTTACTTGCTAACTCGGCTTGCGTTAGATTATTCTTCTTTCTTATTTCTTTTATGAACTTACCAAATTTTTCCTGGTCCATTAACACCAACTCCTATTAACGTATCCTTAAAAAAATTATACAAAAAAACAAGTAATCGTGCAATTGTTATCTTTTGTTTTTTAAATAGCATATAAAACTTATGATTGATATTAAAAAGCAAACAACTGCTAATATAATCTTTAACATGTTTTCTTCAATAAAATAAGATATTAAAAAACAAATTCCTGCCACAAAAAAGCAAGTCATCGTTATGTTATTTTTCTTCATCTTTATCATTTCCTTCACTATCATAACATTCTAAGAAATCATGCTTTTTTCCTTTTGTTTTATACGCACGCATCATGTCTAAGTTAACGTTTTCCGTGGCCCTAAAAATATTATAAGGAACAAACTTACTTTTTTTCTCCAAACCATTTATTAATTCTTTTATTTCCAATCTTTTGGAGTTTTCATTATGTTTATCATTATTTTTTTCTGTAAAACGACACGCACAATTTAAAAATTTTAAATCGTTATACTTAGCCCAAGCCTTTATATCTTTTTCTCTTACCAAATAAAGAGGTCTAATAAGTTCCATACCATCAAAGTTATCGCTATGAAGTTTAGGCATCATTCCTTTTATTTCTCCACCATATATAATACTTAACAAAGTGGTTTCAATAACGTCATCAAAATGGTGTCCTAAAGCTATTTTATTACAACCTAACTTTTGCGCATAAGAATATAAGCATCCCCTTCTCATTCTGGCGCATAAATAGCAAGGTGAACCTTCGTCTAGATTGTAAACACTATCAAATATATCACTATCAAAGATATCTATATCTACGTTCATTAATTTAGCATTATTTATTATTTGTTTTCTGTTTTCTTTATTGTATCCAGGATCCATCACGATGTATTTCGCCTCGAAGTTGACCCTACCATGTTTTTGTAATTCCTCTATACATTTAGCTAGTAAGAAAGAGTCTTTACCACCTGATATACAAACCGCAACCACGTCACCTTCTTTGATCAGTTCATAATCTCTTACGGCTTTTGTAAATTCCCGCCATATTTCCTTTCTAAACCTAACTATTATACTTCTTTCTATTTCTTTATATTTTTCCATAATAAAACTCCCAATATTTACATTATAACATAATAAAAAGAAGAACGTTAAATTCTTCTTACTTTCTATTTTTATCTTTACTTCTTTTATCTTGAATTATATCCATTTCTTTTTCGGTTATCAAAGTAACGTTATTTTCTTTTGCCCAAGAAACGCATCCTTTCAACACGGTATTTAAAAATACCCTTGGAACTTTAACTAACCTAGCACAAGCCTCATCCGTAAACTTTACTTCGCTATCTATTCTTGATGCTGCGTATTTTACCGTATCTAAACTGATTCCCTTGCTTTTTGGAATTGGTTCAGATTTTGCTTTCTTTTGCTTTGTATACCAAAAGTTCTTATTATCACGATATCCGTAATCTACTGGGACATCTGGAAAACCACTTGCTTTAACACCGTTTAAAATGGCATCATATTGTTTAGGCTTTAATAAAATATTATCAATTTTTAAAATAAAATGAGCTCCAAATTCACTTGTAATACCATTAAAATCATGATATGGGCCTTTATACTCATTCATTACTTTATCATTTTGTGCGTTATCTAAAGTATCTACCCAGGTGCATTCAAAAACCTGAAACGCTTCTTTTATTATCTTAGGATATTTATTATTCTTATCTTCTTTAGCTCTTTTTCCATCCACTAAAGTAAATAAACAATCCTTCATTTTTTCGTCTGTTGTCTCTCCTGGATATCCTAATCTTACTGCTTCTTTAAAATACTTAGCGTCTGCTGTTATAAAGTTTATCGCACACTTTTTAGTTCTTAGTATGTTCTTACAAGTATTGGAAGAATTACGACAACAAAGTACCATTGCGTAATAATCCTTACCTGCTATGTAATATGGGAAAATTAAAGAGTACGCACCAAGATTAGTTTCTCCATTTTCATCAAGCGTTGCAATTAAGGTTGTTGGCATTGGGAAAAAACTTGATGTCTGATAAAAATTATCAACCATTCTAATGTTTTTAAAACCATTTATCAAATCTTTTTCATTCATTATTATCACCTATCCTTACTATAGTAAGTATATCATTAAAATAACATTTTGCGCAAAAAAAAGCGGAGCCTTAAGGCTCCAAGGGGGTTTTGGTTGTACTTTCACAAAATATCGTAAAAGTACCTCGCGTGATATCATCACGCTATTATAATAATATATATTTTTTTGCTAAAAGTCAATCTTTTTAATTCAATTTAACACTTACTATTCTACGGTTACCGACTTTGCTAAGTTTCTAGGCTTATCCACGTCATTACCTTTAATTTTAGCTAATTCATAAGCTATCGTCTGAAGCGGAATAACCGATAATAGTGGTGCAAACAAATCATTTGTCTTAGGAACTTTTATAACTTCGTCAGCACAAGATAAATCATAATCATCATTCGTTATACAAATAACGTAAGCTCCTCTTGCCTTAACCTCTTTTATGTTACTAATTGTTTTAGCAGCAATTCTATCATCAGTTATAACCGCTACCACCGGAGTTTGATTTTCTATAAGTGAGATGGTACCATGTTTTAACTCACCTGCTGCGTATGCCTCACTATGAACGTATGATATTTCTTTTAACTTTAATGAACCTTCTTGGGCCAACGCATAATCTACCCCTCTGCCAATAAAAAACACGTCGTTTTGATCTTTAATCTTCTCTGCAATTTCTTTATACCTATGATCTGATAAAACATATTCCATCTTATTTGGAATTTCTTTTGCTTCAGTTAATATATTTCTTATCTCATCCGAGGTAAATATTTTCTTTTTGTACGCTAAATTCATCGCGATTAAAGTTAATACAAGTACTTGTGCCGAATAAGCCTTGGTAGTTGCAACCGCAACTTCTTTTCCAGCGTTAGTATAAAGTACGTAATCAGATTCCCTTGCAATCGATGATTCTCTTGCGTTTATTATTCCAAGCGTATCATTTTTATTTTCTTTAGCCCTTTCAAGTGCCTTTAATGTATCCATCGTTTCTCCAGACTGGGAGATAACAATTACTAATTCATCATCATCTAAAAACAACGGGTTATACCTAAACTCACTTGCTGTTTCAACCTCGGTTTTTACATTTGCAAAACGTTCTATCATTTGCTTACCAACCAAACCAGCATGAGTTGCACTTCCACAGGCTACTATTCTAATTTTTTTATACTTAGTAAGATCAGGCATGCTATCTAAAAAGTTACTATAACTAGTATTTACATAATCCAAAAGGGTTCTTTTAAAAACTTCTGGTTGTTCATTTATTTCTTTTAACATGAAATACTCGTATCCATTTTTACTAACTTCATCATCTGTATAAGACGTAGTTTTTACATCATAAGATTTTTTTACACCATCTTTGTATATGTCTACGTTTTCAGGTGATAAAATAGCAACATCATCGTTCTCCAACGTAACGTATTTTTTAGTCTTATCAAGTATCGCTGATAAATCAGATGCAATGTAATTTTCTTTTTCTCCAAATCCAACTATTAATGGACTTGAGTTTCTTACCGCGTATAACTCATCTTTTACATCATCACATATAATTCCTACCGCATATGTTCCGTTCATCATTTTTTTAGCATCTTCAATGACTTTAACCATATCTTTTTCACTTTTATATAAATAATCTAAAAGTGCCGCGATAACTTCCGAATCAGTTTCTGATAAAAATACATATCCCCTTTTTTCTAAACATTTTTTTAATTCTTCATGGTTTTCGATTATGCCATTATGAACGATTGTAAATTTTCCAGCTTTATGGGGATGTGAGTTGGTTGTTGTTGCATTACCATGAGTAGCCCATCTAGTATGACCAATCCCAATATTAGAGTTATCATTTAGATCAACTTTGTTTTTTAAATTCACAAGTTTCCCGCTTGATTTAATTATGTTTATTTCACCGTTTTTAAAATAAGCTATTCCGGCTGAATCATATCCCCTGTATTCTAGCTTTTCTAAGCCGTCGATTAAAACACGCACGCTACTATCACTAGTGCCTACGTAACCTATTATTCCACACATATTATTTTCTCCTTTTTATTACATGATTAAAACAACTGTGTGAAATACTCCTCTGTTATAATTTTTATTTTACGTTTTAAAAGTATTTCTTACGATTCACAAAACCGTTGTAGCATCCGCCGAATATCTCGATAACCACAAACCTCGTCACCCATAACTCAAGGGCCTGGCGCTAAATAAAAAAATAATCCTCCAGTTATTTTTCTACCTTTATACATTCTATTATACGTAAAAAAAGAGGTTTTCGCAACCTCTTTTAAAATTACTTTACGTTTTTTTAATCACCATACTTTTCACTTACAAACCTTATAAGAATAAATCCTAAGATAAATAATATAGGGCAAATAAGTAATTCGATGCCATTCGGGATGCCTGGGAATACTTCTATCATTGATGCAACAACAAAGCCTATTATCATAAGATATGTTTGTCTTGGCTTTTTAGTAAGAAGCGTTTCTAGTAGCTTAGTAATTGCAACAACACCAAATATAACTCCTAGTGCAAGCGGTATTAAAAACGCAAAATCGAGCGTTTTAATCGCATCAATAAGTGGTTGTAACAAACCTAATGTTAAAAGTAAGAATGAAGTTGAAATTCCAGGTAATATTAATGCGATAGATACAACTATACCCGCAATAAATAAATATATGTATAAGCCATAAGATGCATTAGATAAATCAACTAAGGATCCGTTAACCTTACTATCTAAAAACATTAATCCCGCGATTATTACAACTCCAATAACAAAGAATAACCAATCAAGCTTGGTTTTCTTACCCTTATTTGCTTCCTCAAATAAAACAGGGAGCCCTCCTAGTACTATTCCCAAGAATAAGAACATCGTAGGATACTTAAAAGCTTCTATTGCTTTATCAACAAGCAATCCCACCGTAACAAGACCTATTATGCCACCAATACCTACAACAAGCAAAAACAAAAAGTTCTTCTTAATATCTTTAAAAAATGAACTAATAGCATGAATTATATCATCATATATTCCTAAAATAAGAGCCATGGTTCCACCACTAACTCCTGGAACCATCATCGTTCCTCCAATTGCTATTCCTTTAATAAAATGCTTTAATCTCTTCATATTATCACCTTAGTTAATTATATCATATAAACTAATAATATTTAAAACAAATTAACTTCTAATTAATACTTTTTTAGATAAGTTATTTAATATACACTGGTTTATGTAGTAGTTTCTTTCATTTTCGTTTTTTATTTTTTTCTATTTTTTCTTTTACATTTTTCTTCGCATTTAGATTCTTCTATTATATGATCATTATTATCCACTGAAATCTTTATTTTTCATATACTCATTCACATCATCTCTTACTTTAACTAAAAGATCATAATCTCGTCTTACGTCTGATAATTTAAATGTTAAAGCACCACTTTGTCTTGATCCAAACAAGTCACCTTGACCCCTTAACTTAAAGTCAGCCTCACTTATTTTATAGCCATCATTTTCTTCTTCCATTATCTTAAGTCTTTTTGTATCTTTATCACTTATTAAATAGCAGTATGATTGTAGGTCATTTCTTCCTACTCTTCCTCTTAATTGATGAAGCTGAGAAAGGCCAAATCTATCGGCATCAAATATAACCATAACCGTTGCATTTTTTACGTCTACTCCTACTTCTATAACGGTCGTTGAAATAAGGATGTTTATTTTTCCTTCCTTAAATTCTTGCATAACCTTTTCTTTTTCTTCATCATCTAGCTTACCATGAAGCATTCCTACTTTATAATTTTTAAAAGCCAACTCAAACTTATGTTTTAGATCATTTACGTTTGTGTAATCAGTCTCTTCATTTTCTTCTATCATAGGAGATATTACATACGCTTGATTATTATTTTTTAAGGCAGCATAAACTCCTTGTAAAACGTCTTTTACTTCATCTGTTTTCTTTACGTATGTAATAACCTTTTTTCTTCCTTTTGGCATGGATTTAATACTTGATACGTCAGTATCTCCATAAATGGTTAAGGCATAAGTTCTTGGAATAGGTGTTGCGCTCATCATTAAAACGTCAGGACTTATAGATTTATTTTTTAGTTTAAGCCTTTGGTTAACACCAAACCGGTGTTGCTCATCGGTTATTACAAGTCCTAAACTATTGAATTCAGTTCCATCACTAATAAGAGCATGAGTACCTATTAATAAATCAATTTTATTATTTTTTAAATTTTCATATACTTCTTTTTTTTCTTTTGACTTCATCTTTCCCGTTAATAGCGCAACTTTTAAACCAGTATTTTTAAACAAGTCTAAAGCATTTTTATAATGCTGTTTTGCAAGTACTTCAGTTGGAGCCATCATTGCGGTTTGATAACCTGCGGTAGATGATGCATATGCTAAAACAAACGAAACAACCGTTTTACCAGAGCCAACATCTCCTTGCAATAGTCTATTCATCTTAGTATCACTTTTTAAATCATCAAGCATTTCATACGTTACCTTTTCTTGATCCTTAGTCAGTTCAAAAGGAAGGCTTTTAATAAAATTATTTACTTTTTCTTCATTTATGTTTTTTATAAAACTTTTGTTATGTTCTTCGTTTTTCTTCTTTAGCATTCTAACTCTTAACATATAGGTAAATAATTCTTCATACTTAAGCGTTTTTAATGCTGTCTTTAAAGTTTTTTCATCAGTCGGGTTATGAATTATTTTTAGTGCATCACATTCACTTATAAAATCATATTTTTTCATTAATTCATCTGGTATGCTATTTTTAATATCATAATATTTTAACCCTTCGTTTATAAAATTTCTCAACTGTTTTGATGTTATTCCTTTACATAAATGATAAACTGGTATAATTTGTACTTTATTTTCTAATTTATTTAATAATATGTTACTGGCAATTATCGTACCTGTCTTTGGATTATACTTGCCTATTATCGTAATCGTTTTACCAGGAGTAATATTATTTTTTAAAAAGGCCCTGTTAAAAATCGTTACTTTCACAAGTTTATTTTGAACGTTACATCTAAACGTAAGACGATTCATCCTTCCTTTAAAAAAACTAACTACTGGAATTGACTGAACAACGCCATCACTTACAAAGCTATCATAATAACGTTCATCATCTATGTTTCGTTTGATAAGTACTTCAAAACGATATGGATAATCTTTTACTAAGTCATCCATATTATAAATACCCAAATCATTTAAATAATTTAATGTTTTAGGTCCAACTCCTACCAAATCTTTAAGCTCCATATTCATACCTTCTTTGTTTTATAAATAAATTATAACAAACGAATGTTTGCAAATCAATTAAGGTATGACATTTTATTAAAACTTTTTAAAAAAATTACACAAAAAAGGTTGACTTTTGGGTTCATTTCCATTAGTATAAATGACACCAGCTGGAGGAAACGAAAGCTGGTGCTAGTATCACAACTAGCCAACCCCTTTTTATTCTTTTTTGAGATTGCATGGGAAACCGTGTAATCTCCTTTTTTTTGGAATTTTTTACAATTTATGGTTAATACTATTAAAAAAAGAGGGATAATATGACTATAAATAAATTAACGAATGAACTAAAGAAAAAAACTAATAACGCGCCTGATATTAAATATAAAGATTTTATAATAAACAAACAAAAAGTTACTTTTGTATACTCAATGAGCGTCGCATCATCAACGTCTATAAATGATTTTATCTTAAGACGCTTAGACGAAGAAAAAGGAAAAATAAAAGATGATGACATTTACGAGTATATTAAAAACTTTATCCCAAACAATAACATTATTCCCTTTGATAAAAAAGAAGATATATTATACTTTGTAAACAGCGGGTTTACCGTTGCAATTTTTGAAAATGATAAATATCTAGCATTTGAAAATAGAGCTAGTATTTTCAGTTCAATAAATAAAAGTGAAAACGAACGTGGGCTTAAAGGTCCGACTGATGCGTTTTCAGAAAATTATCAATTTAACATGGGAATGATAAGAAGAAGGGTTAAAACAGAAGATCTTTGGATTGATGAAAAAACAATTGGTACGAAAAGTAAAACAAAGGTTGCTATGTTTTATATAAAAGGACTCGCTAGTGAAAAAGTTATTAAAAACATTGATGAAAAACTAAATAAAATCGACATTGACTACGTTGGTAATACCAACTATATAATAGAGGCCATGAGTGATACGAACCGTTTTATATTGCCGGTTAACTTAGTTACCGAAAGGCCTGATTTTGCAGCACAAATGCTAATCGAAGGAAGAGTTGTTTTGATGGTTGAAAACTCAAATGAAGCGATTATCTTACCTTGTCGTTTCATTGATTTCTTTAGAAATCCAGAAGATTACTATGAGAAAAGTCTTAACGTTACAATAAGTAGAATTGTAAGATTTATTGCTTTTTTTCTAACGGTTTTCACACCCGCAATATATATATCATTAATGGCCTTCAACTGGGAATCTTTACCAAGTGGTTTGTTAATCAGTTTTTCCGTCCAAAGAGAAGGAGTCCCTTTTTCTTCTATATTTGAAATATTAGTTATGAGCCTGATGTTTCAGATACTAAGAGAAAGCGACTTAAGGTTTCCAGGCAAAGGTGGAAGTTCGATTTCAATCGTTGGGGCTTTGGTACTTGGTCAAGCAGCCGTTGAGGCAGGAGTTGTTTCACCTATTACCATAATAATAGTTGGCATTGCATCAGTATCCTCCCTTGCCTTTTCATCAATTGACCTTATAAACTCAATTAGATGGTGGCAATTATTTTTAATAATAATGGCATGGTTGTTTGGATTTGTTGGAGTCATTTTTGGAAGTCTTATAATTTTGTCTACGTTAGTTTCACAAAGTTCCTGCGGAGTCGCTTACTTCTCTCCTTTTGAACCATTTAACATGAAAGAACAAAAAAACGTTTACGTACCACTAAAAAAAGAAAAATTTCATCCAAAAAACATCTTTAGAAAGAAGGATAAATAATGCTTAAAAAAATTAAATACATTATTTTAATTTTAATTATCATAACGTTAAGTGGATGCTATAACTACAAAGAACTAAATGACTCAGCAATCGTATCAGCAATTTCTATTGATATAAACGATAACAAAACAGATAAATACACCATTGGGGTACAAATCATGAACGCTAAGAAAAAAGAAAACACAAACGTAAGCGAAATAGCTTTCTACGAAGCAGATGGTGCAACCATATATGATGCTTTAGGACAAATTGTTTTATCTTCACCAAAAGAACTATACTTAGGTCACATGGAAGTAGTTGTGTTAGGTGAAGAACTTTTAAAGAAAAAAGAGCCTTTGGAATACTTAGACTTTTTCATGAGAGATTCTAGCGCAGAAAAAGACGCCGTAGTAATTGTTGCAAAAGAAGACAACGCAAAAAATATCTTAAAAGTAATAACACCACTTGAAACAATACCATCGCAAAACTTAAAAGCAAGTCTTTTTAACTCGGCAAATTTAAGTGGAACAACTAATATAATAACCCTGGATGAATTAGTTTCTAACCTAATGGAAGAAGGAAAAGAATCAGTTTTACCAGCCGTAGTTTTAACCGGATCCGCAAAAGAAGGAGAAAGCCAAGATAACATAAAAGACAGTGATCCAGACGTTAGAATAAAATTTGATAACCTAGCCGTTTTAAAAAATGGAAAACTAATAGGTTATTTAAACGAAAACGAAAGCTTCGGCTTTAACATAGTTACCGCTGATGCTAAAAACACATACATAAAAATTAAATGCGATAACGAGAACTTTGCCACCTTAGAAATAACCTCATTAAAAACTAATGAAGAAATATCTTTTAAAAATAAAAAACCAAACGTAACGATAAAAACAAGCGCTAAAACAAACATTATCGAATATAACTGCAAAATGAATTTTATAAACGATGATAAATTAATTGGCGAAATTGAAAAAAAAGCAGAAAAAAGAATTGAACGCTTAATAAACTCATTCTTGGAAAAATCATATAACGAATATCAAACGGATACCCTTCATTACGGCTCAGTATTTTATAAAGAAAAAGAAAAACAAATGAAAAAGCATGGATATACAAATAAGACAATAAAAAAAGACATAACGTTTAATGTTAACGCAGACGTTAAAGTAGACGGCAATGGTCTAACCTTAAAATCAGTGAATTAAAAGGAGGAAAAATCATGAAAAACAAAGTATCAAGTGTTCAAACAGGCATGTTATTTGCTCTTGTTTTATCAAGTATGTACCTAGGTCTTGGTGATATTATTCTTCTTGACATCTCCAAAAATGATGCAATACTATCAATGATAATTGGTCTTATAATTGGACTTATTCCCCTTTTTATGTATTTAAAAATAAATGACTGCTATCCAAACTTAAACATATTTAAAAAAAATAAAAAACTATTCGGAAAAAAAATCGGAAAACTACTAAACTTTTTATTTATAACGTTATGCTTTTTCATGATGATTATTTCGTTTAGATCACTAATCACTTTCATAAACAGTAAATACTTAAACGATACACCATACTACGCAATCGGATTGCTTGTTTTAATAACTGCCGTAATACTGTCGGTAGGAAAACTTCAAAAGCTTTTAAGAGTAAGTCAAATAATGTTCGTTATCGTATCAATTTTAATAATATTTATTGAAATTTTTCTATTTAGATACGTTGAAATAGATAACTTACTTCCAGTTTTTAAAACTAGTATAAATAACGTTTTATATGGTGCGGTATACTATGCATCACTTACTTCTATTACCTCTTTTTTCTTTCTTTCAATTTATAAAAACAAGGCATCAAACGAAAAGAAGTTTTCTAAGAACATGATTATGTTTTATTTTATCGCAACCATATCACTTACCATTGTAATGTTTTTTATAATAAGTTGTTTTGGTTATGATTTAGCATCAATTTTTGAATACCCAGAATACGTTATTTTAAAGAAAATAATAATCTCAAATTCAGAGTTTCATATTGAAAACATTCTTTCGTTTAGATGGATATTTTACATTATATCACTCGCTAACATAAGTATTTATGGAATTAAAAAATACTTAGAAGAAACAAGCCTTTCAAACAAAAAACAAATCATAGTAATTATTTTAATAAGTATACTTGCCTTATTCTTATCAAAAAACATTTTCTTAAACAATCCAAATTCAATTCTTGTATTTAAAAAATATTATCTATTCATAGTTGCTATTCCAATATTTATCATTTTAACAGTTACTTTTATAAAAACGTTATTTGTAAAAAAAGAATCTTAAACGATTCTTTTTTCATATCTTGTAATTTTTAATAACGCCACACCCTATTTTTCTTCCAAACGTTTTTACGTTTTCATCGTTTATCGATTCATGAATAATAACTAATTTACCTTCTACTTCATACGCTTTAAACCTGGTTGTATAAAACTTCATGTATGCATAACCATTATTAGAAAATAAAACCGGCATGTCTCCCGCATGATAAGGATGCTCTTCATTAGTTGGATTATAATGACCTAATACATTTTCAAACATGCCTTCCTTAGACAAACTGCAATCCTTACCATCATGAACGTGAATTGGGAAAAGTGCGTAGTTTTTATAACCAGGAAGTCCTGATACCTCAACTTCCACCATTGTTCCATCCTTAAATGGTTTAAAATATGCTATGCCTTTTAAATTAGGAGAAGAAATATCACCAGTTATGTTTGCAACAGCATAAACACTATCTTCCATCAAAATAAATCACCTAACTTATTATATGAAAAAAAGGTATTACAATACCTTTTCAAACGTTATATACCTAGATGTTTTATCATCCGGAACCTTTTCTATGCAGTAACCAAACCTTCCTTTTACCACTACCGGTTTGTCTAACTTTTTAAAATTTAAATCTTTTGTATATCTGTTTTTAGAATCATTAGATATGGATAAAGTAATGTGCGGAATTATAGGAATTTCTTTGCCATCTTTTTCACTACTATGTATATAATATTTTTTTATATTATTTGGTATCTCTATTAACGCTCCGCTATTTTTCCCGTTGTTTGCAACACCAATTATTCTTAAAGTAAACCATTTTCCAACCACATCGTTTATTTTTTCATCTTCTTTAGGTGAATACCTAAACGTAACATGAAAATCATCTGGTACCACCTCCAATTTATTAACATCTAGTTTAGATATTATTTTTTTTGAGGCCTCATCAAAAAATATCCCATAATAAAGTATTCTGCCCATAACACGTGTTATTTAAAAGTATTTTTAAATACCTTTCTAAATCTTTCTAAGTCAAAATCAGTTGATACCATAACATTACTTTTATCCGTTAATGTAATATGGCATTCACCTTTGTTTTCTCCCCTTGATACAATTTGGACTTCACAAGGTTCAAATTTAACAACCAATGGATCAATTATTGATGCTATGGTGGTTGGATCTGGTGTTCCAAGGCCAATTGTTCCATAATGATTATAACTAAATTCCATATATTTTTCGGATATCAAACCAACAAACCTTGACACTAAATCATCAGATTCTCTTAAACCCAATACATAATCTTTTTCTACAAAAGATTTTACTCCAATTTCATGAGTAACAACTTTTATATCCTCAAAAGGAGTATTAAAAACAAATCTTGCGGATGCCGGATCAACGTTAACGTTAAACTCTAAATACGGTTCTTTTTCATCTGGGTTATAAGTTGTTCCCATCACTAACACATGTTTTAATCTTTTAACCAAATTCTTATCTTTTTTTATTGCGTTTGCTAAATTAGTGAGTGGACCAAAACAAATCATTGTTAAATCATCTTTATATTTTTTAGACGATTTAATTATGAAATCCTCAGCACTCATCTTTTCAAACTTTTTTTTACTTATATCAGGAAACACCGCATAACCTAAACCATCTTTTCCATGAGCATACTCTGCTGTTTCATGATTACACTTGTTTTCTTTTTTACCCTTATACATCTTTATGTTACTACCTAAAAACTCTTGAATTATTTTTAAGTTTTTCTCAGATTTTTCTACTGGAATATTACCACTTGCCAAAGTAAAACCTATTACGTCTAAGTTATTTTTAACTCCCATCATGATTGCTATTGCATCATCTATACCAGGATCAGTATCTATTATGTATTTCATAAATATACCTCCATTATATATTATAATATTATTTACTTATTATTAAAAATATTTATTTGCTTTTTTATTTAATAAATGTAAATTTATGTATAAATATAATAATTGATATATATATATCTTAATGTGTTATTATAAAATCGTAAAAGGAGAAATTTTATGGACACAAAAAATAATAATGGTAAACCTAGTTTAAAAACTGAATCACACGATAATAAAAAAGTATTATATAATCATGAAACGCACATCTTTAATCCATCAACAATAATAATTAATAAAGCTCACGTTACTGATAAGGCTTGTGCTTTGCTATGTAAAGAAAAAGGTATTGATTGGCAAAGCAAAATTTTATTTAATGGAGAAGAATTCAACATAGTGCCAGGGTTAATGATTGGCGGTATGACTTATGGTTTTAATGTTATATTTAAGGACATGGATGACATAATATCACAAAACGTATATCCTACAGAACTTAATGTAACTGCAATGGAAGGAAGAACAGATACCGCCGGAAAACTAACAAAAGTAATGGTATACGAAAACGGAAAATATAAGCCATGGGTGTTTGATGCTAGTGGTGAGTTAATTAGTGAAAGTTCTTTCTTAGATATATCTAGACGTGATGTTTCATTTATGAAACATAACTTTACCGACTTAAATTTGAGCATCAAGGAAAAATATAATGGTCGTTCAAAAAAACTACTAAATAAAAATTAGTAGTTTTTATTTTACAATTAATCCTTCAGGCCCTTTTTCTTCATATATTTTAATTATTCTTCTTACCGTGGATGGATATGTATTAAAATATCTAGCGGTCGGTTTTATCCCACGTTCTTTCGCCATCACTACCATTTCCATACGCATTCTTGTTTTTTCCTCAGGCGATTTATTTTTATACAAATCTTCATCACTAACATTATATAACTTAAACTCCGTAGACATTACTTCCTCCTAAAAAACGAATAATTAACCTTACAAGGTTAATTATAACATATTTTAAAAAGAAAAAAAACTAGGTATTTCCTAGTCATCTCTATCTATATCACTAAATAATTCATCAGAAAAAAAATCTTTCAAACCTAATCCCAACCCGTCACATAGCCTTACTATTGTTAATAATTTTATATCTTTATAGCTTTTCTCCGCGATGTGTTGCACAGTACTTTGAGTTAAACAACTTTTTGAAGCTATTTTATTTATCGTTAGTGTCCCATTACTTTCTTTGATTATTTTGTTTATTTTTTCAGCCACCGCCTCTACTATTTTCCGTTTCATTTTACTACCACCTATATATAATTTTATCTTTAATGAGTTAAAAACTATTAACCTTACAAGATTAAATTAATAATTCATAACCTACTATTATTATTAACGGTGAAGTAATATTTATTAATTAAATTAAAAAAAGCAAATAATATTAATATATATATGTTATTTTACATAAAATATAAGGAATAACACTTGATATTTATTTATTAAGTATGTTATAATTTTGTTGCGTGAACGCAAAAGAATGGGGCCATAGCCAAGTTGGTAAGGCATGGGACTGCAACTCCCCGATCGCCGGTTCAAGTCCGGCTGGCCCCTCCAATATTTATTTATGCAGGTGTAGTACAACGGTTAGTACGCGGCCTTGCCAAGGCTGAGACGGGAGTTCGATTCTCCTCACTTGCTCCATAAGGAAATACGCTCGAACTTTTCGAGCTTTTTTAATACAACTAACTCAATTTGGGTTAGTTTTTTTGTTTATCGAACTCCACGTGTCAAGCTTGGAAGAATACAAAGACTATGCTACAAAGAAAGGATGGTATTTATGGTAAATATTATTAAGCAAGAAGTTGTTATTGAAGAATCATTAAAAAAGAAGTTAGAACTAATATGTGAATTTTCAAATACTACTCTAAAAATAATAAACGGTAGTATAAGAAAAATTGACAGAACTAACTTAACCTATGTTGAACCACATAGAATAATAATTAATGATATAACATTTCTTGCTTTTAATTATTCTAATGAGATATTTATTGAAAACTTATCTAACAAAATTAAATTATCTGAATTAGAAGATTACTTAAAAACTAATTAAATACTATGTATTCCCTATAGAGGGAATTGACATTTTTCAAAAAAATGATATTATATATAACCAATGAAAGAGGTATTCTCTAGAAATGGAGGTACACCGATGATAAAAAGCAAAGATAAAATTAAAATATATAATATTGAATTTAATGAGGAGTCAGTAGTATTTAGACTTTACTAGATACTTTTGACTCCTCTTTTTTTAGTAAAAGGAGTTGAAGATTAATGGATAATGAAAAGAAATTATGTGGAATCTATATGAGAGTATCAACCGAAGATCAAGCTCGTGAGGGTTTTAGTCTACCAGAACAAAAAGAACGATTAGAAGCCTATTGTAAGTTTAATAACTATAAGATAGTAGAATATTATACTGATGCTGGAATAAGTGCTAAAACAGGTAATCATAGACCAGAATATGATAGAATGCTTGAAGATGGTAAACAAGGCAAAATAAATATGATTATTGCTTTAAAATTAGATAGAATTACAAGAAGTACAAGAGATTGGGAAACTCTAATGGATTATCTAGAAAAATACAATGTTAATATTGCTTTTGTTAATGATGATATAAATACTACTACTGCTAATGGAAAAATGGTATCTCGTATTATGATGAGTGTATCTCAAAATGAAATTGAAAGAACAAGTGAAAGAACTATTATCGGTTTAGAAGGTGCAATTAAACAAGGGCATATTCCTGCAAGAGCTCCACTCGGTTATAAACATATTGATAAAAAGTTAGTTCCAGATCCACTTACAAAAGATATTGTTATAAGAATATATAATTTATATTTTGAAGGACTTACTTATAATACTATTGCTAAATTATTTAATAAAGAAAAAGTATTAGATAAAACTAATTGGTGTGATACAGGAATTCTTAAAATAATATCTAATGTTATTTATAAAGGAGATTATATACAAGGTAAAACTACAAGAAATCCAAGATACTTTCCTGATGTTGTTGAACCTATTGTATCAAAAGAATTATGGGATAGTTGCCAAGTTCAAAAGAAAAAGAATCAAAGAAATTATATGAGAAGTCAAACATATATCTTCTTACAAAAATTAAAATGTCCTAAATGTGGAAGAATACTTGCCGGTGGTGCTTCACATAAGATAAAATCTGATAAATGGTACTACTATTATAGATGTGAAAAATGTCGTGGTAATATTAGAGAGCATGAAATTGAAGATTCAATTAAAGGATTATTATCAGATATATTTGAATATGATTCAGTTGTTAATGAATTCTTCTTACCAGTATTACAAAATAAAATACATAACCCAAAAGAAGATTTTGAAAAAGAAATAACTAATCTTAATAATAAAAAAATTAGAATTAGAAAAGCATATATTGACGAATTATTTACTGAAGAAGAATATAAAGAAGAAACAAATATTATAGAAAACAAGATTAAAGACTTACAAAAAAAGATATTAGAAAATGAACAGATAAGTAAATTAAACTTATCTGTTGATGATATTTTAGTTAAAAGAGATATGGACTTTATCAACTCTATCAAACTACCAATTCTATATAATGCTTTTGTTGATAGTTGGGATGGTTTAGAACGAGAAGAAAAAGCAGAAATAGTTATGAAATATATTGATGATATTGAACTTGAATTAGTAAATAATAAATACAAAGTTAAACTAACTAATTTTAGATCTACATTCTATAAAGATTTTAAATCATTATTTGATAAAGGTTATATAGATTGGAAAAGAAAAATAGTACATTCATTTAATGGTTTTTGTGTAGATGGTAAAGTTCGTTATAGTGAATACTTACCTGCTAAAGAAGTATATAGACATTTAATGAGATTAAATGAATGTTATGAAGTGAATTTTTATAAAGGTTATCTTCAAAAGAAAACCGAAGAATTAAAAATGCTACCACTTCATAAAGGAGATGTCGTTGTAAGAATATTCTCCACTGAAAAAGATGATGATTCAAAAGAAATATTGGGTATGGGAATGTTCGTAACAAAAGACTCTCCTAACGATATTAAGGTAGACATTCCAGACTTATTTGAATGTATACCTGATATCGAAAATTAATTTATAAACGTGGCACGTTTTATCGGACTTTTCGTATTATCGGGCAAAATTGATTTTTCCCCTTATAAAACAATATTTATAGTTAATAATTTGTCTGATAATATTTTCTGACTATCAATAGGAAATATTGTTAAAATTAGTAAATTTATCAATTATAATCGCGAAATTATGCTTTGTTATTAATAAATTCAATATTCAAATATAATATTTACTAAAATTTTATCAGACAAAAAGTTAGATAATTTATTGAATAATCAAAACTTTCTTCCGAAATTGTCTGATAATAATTTTTGTCTGATAAAACGTGTTATCAGACATGTCTGATAACACGTTTTGTTGAACATTGTTCAATGAAAGTGGCGATAGTGTTAAATTAATACGGTTTCTAAGGTGGTAAACCTTAGCTTCCATATCTTGTTTATGACAAGATATATAGGAAGTTATGAATAATGACAAAGCCACTTTCGTGCCATTTCATTATTCATAATTTAAGGAGGTGTAAAAGTATGGAATTATCTTATTCATTTCATTTAGGTAATGATAGTAACAAAACAATTAAAGCAAGACGTGAAGCAAAAAATACTTTATCTGGAACAACTAATAAAAGTAATAATGCTATTCAAAATGTAAGACAACTTGGAAAAGTTAATCATCATAATTTAAGATTATATGATAATAAACAAGAACTAATTAAAACTATCAAAGGTTCAAATGATATTACAAAAGATGTTAAAGAATTATATTTAGAGTTATTTGATGAAGCAAGAGTTGAATACAATAATAAACAAACAAGGGATGATAGAAAAATTGATAACTACTTTAATAAAATAAGTAATGATACAAAACATGATTTAGCTTGTGAAATAGTTATTGAACTTGGAGATATGGTTTATTGGGATGATAAAAGTTTAGAATACAAATATGAAATGACACAAATATTTGAAAAACAAATTGATGATTTAAAAGAAATAGTTCCAGACTTTTATATAGCAAATGCTACTATTCATTTTGATGAACACTCCCCACACTTACATATTGTTGGAGTTCCAGTTAAAGAAAATTGTAAAACTGGTTTATCAAGACAAGTTGGTAAGACTTCAATATTTACAAAAGAATCATTAGTAGTTATTCAAAATAAAATGAGAGAAAGTTGTATTACAGAATTTAATCAAGTTTATCAATTAAATAATAAACTTAAAGAAAAGAGAAAAGGTAAAAATCGAGATATTACCCCTTATGAAAGAAAAATCTATAATGAAAAAGTTAAAGGTCTTAAACAAGAAATATCTAATCTTGAAAACGAAGTCTCTAATTTAGAAGATAATAAGGACTATATAAATAAACAAATTACTGAACTAAATAAAGATAAAAACAATATAACTGATGAAATTGATAAAAAGAAAAAAATTAATAATAAAATTATCTTAAAATCTAAAAATCAACTTTGGGATGAAAATGAAAAATTAAAAGAAGAAAATGAAAATTTGAAAAGATTAAATTATCAATATGAACATAGATATAATGATTTAAAAGAAAAAACAGATTACCTTATTAATCAATTAAATAAAGTATTTCAAAAACTTCCAGATTTTATTAAAACAATAGTTGACCATTTATTTAACCATAGTAGCTTAAGTTTAAAATACTTTAAACAACAGTACGATCCTGAAGTTAAGACTAGATTTAAAGGTTTTAATTTATTTAATAAAAAAGAAATTGAAAAAACAACCAAACATATTAATGATGAGATGGATGAATATGCAGAAGAATTTTATGATGATAAAAAAGATAAAGAAAAAGACGATGGCTTTGAATTATAAGCTATCGTCTAATCAGCAAAATTGTTAGCAAATATATTTTCTAATTCTTCTATTAAATTTTCATCAACAACTTGAACTAAATTATCTTCTTTTACCAAATATATTTTAGTATTATCAGAATTATCTAATTCTGCCACATAACAATATAAATTATTTTCATAATTTGTTGTACCAGCTACAACAAATTTTTTATTATTATCTAAAGTAAGAATTTCACCTAGTTTTACCATTTAAACCTTCTCCTTTATTCAAAATTTTGTTTTTCAACTTTTGAATTGCATTAACTATAATTTGTTTAATAGTTTGTTGTTGCTCTGGAGTATTAGGAACATTTCTAGATACAATTCTTTCAACTTTTGGCATTAAAGTTCTCTCATCAGCCATTGCTAAATCTTCAACTTCTAAAGCACAATATGCTCCAGTTTGAGTATTATGTTTATTAGTAATACCATTTTTATCATTATAATAGAATCCTTCTGGTAAGACTAATTGTTCTACTGGAACAGATGAATAGAATCTTTGTGTTGCTATTGGATCTAACCCCATGTCAGCAACTCTAATTTCAGCATTTGGATTTAATTGTTGAATTACCTCAGCAATCTCATACAAATTAGTTGATTGTGAAACATCCTTAACTTTTGGTTTCTTTGGCATTAAGGTTCTTTCATCGGCTTTAGATAAATCTTCTACCTCTAAAGCACAATATGCTCCAGTTTGAGTATTATGTTTATTAGTAATACCATTTTTATCATTATAATAGAATCCTTCTGGTAAGACTAATTGTTCTACTGGAACAGATGAATAGAATCTTTGTGTTGCTATTGGATCTAACCCCATGTCAGCAACTCTAATTTCAGCATTTGGATTTAATTGTTGAATTACCTCAGCAATCTCATACAAATTAGTTGATTGTGAAACGTCCTTAACTTGTTTACTCATATTTACCTCCCATACAATTATATTATAACATCTTTTTTATCATTTTTGGCAAAAATTATTTCAATTGTCATAAATTTATGGTATTCTATTTATAGAAGTTAGTTGTATTAACTTATATAGTGATAGTTTCAAATTATCTTATCTATCGCTCCATAAGGTAAAATCGTCGCACCAATGTGACGTTAATGATTAAATCAATCTGAAAAGATTGATTTTTTTGTGCTGTATAATTGTAAATGATGTGAGACAAAATAAAAGAAAAAATAAAAGCAATATGATATAGTTATAATGTAATTATTG
>CALVIH010000018.1 GCA_944329445.1 uncultured Bacilli bacterium
GAAAATATTTTAACTAACGCCATAAAATTTGTTAAAAATGAAAATAAGATATCAATAAAGACCTATAGTAAGGGCGGATATTTTTATTACGAAGTATTTAATACGGGTGATAAAATAAAAGATGAAGACTTAGAGAATATATTTAATTCATACTATAAGGATAAGAGTACTAGAAATAAAGAAGGTACTGGTCTTGGTCTTACTATAGTAAAAGCAATAGTTGATCTTCACCAGGGTAAATGTGAGGTTAAGAACGTAAAGAATGGCGTTAAGTTTATAATCAGTATAAAAAAATAGGAATATATTAATATTCCTATTTTTTAACGTTTAGTATTACTGGCAGGATAATTGGTCTTCTACCTGTTTTTTCATAAATAAAGGTTAGAAGATTAGTTATCATTTGTGCCTTTAATTCGTTATAATTAATGTTTTCTTTTAATAATTCGTTATTTACTACGTTTGTTGCAACGTCTTCTATTTCTTTTAATAGCTCTTCGTTTTCGTTTACTAAAATAAAGCCTCTTGTTGTTATGTTTATTCTTCCAAGTAATTTATGAGTTTCTGGATTTATGTTACAAATTGCAACTAGTATTCCATCATTAGCCATTATTTTTCTATCTTTAATAACAACGTTTCCAATGTCACCAATTCTATTACCATCAACGTATATGTCATCGGCCGTAATGCTTCCGGCTTTTCTAACGCCATCTTTATTAAGTGCTAGAACGTCTCCGTTAGCGAGTAAGAACGTTTTTTCCTTTGGAATGTCACAGTCTATAGCTAAATCTTGATGTGCTTTAAGCATTCTGTATTCACCATGTATAGGCATAAAATATTCTGGATCGATTAATCTTATCATTAGTTTTAATTCTTCTTGATTAGCGTGTCCAGAGGTATGTATTTCGTTTTCCTGATTGTTTACGAACACCTCAACACCTTGTAAATATAACTGGTTTATGGTTTTTGCAACACTTGCGTTATTACCAGGAATAGGATTTGAAGAAAATATAACGGTATCAGTTGGCCTTAGTTTAATTTGTTTGTGGGTACCATTAGCAATTCTTGATAAAGCAGCTAACGCTTCTCCCTGTGATCCCGTACATAAAAGGCATATTTCTTCAGGTGGTAACGTGTTTGCAATTTCAGGTGAAACAAATATCTTATCGTCTTTTATGTATCCACCTTCAATAGAAATCTCTATGTTATTAATCATACTTCTTCCGAATAATGCTATTTTTCTGTTATTCTTCTTGCACGTTTCAACGATGTGTTTAAGTCTATATATGTTAGAAGCAAAAGTTGCAACGATGATTCTTCCTTTTTTATTTTCAAATATTTCTTGTAATTCTTCTTCAACTTTTGATTCACTAGCAGAAAATCCAGGTGATAGAGCGTTCGTTGATTCACTCATTAAAAGTTTAACACCTGATTTACCTGTATCTGACATTTTATGAATGTTACTCATTGGTCCGATAGGTGTTAGGTCAAACTTAAAGTCACCAGTTTCAACTATCTTTCCGTTTGGTGTATTAATTATTATTCCGTGAGAATCCGGAATAGAGTGGGTTGTTGCGAAAAATTCAATGGTAAAATGTTTGAATTTAACAACCGTATCTTCGTTATATACCTTAAGATTATCATAACTTACGTTTCTGTCAACTAATTTTCTTTTAATTAAACCACAAGCTTGATTTGGTGCGTATATTACTGGTATTTTTACCGTTTGTAATAAGTACGTAATACCTCCGATGTGGTCTTCATGTCCGTGAGTTATAAATAAGGCTTTTATTTTGTTTTCGTTCTTTTTTAAAAAAGTAAAGTCAGGAATAACGTAATCAATGCCCATAAGGTCGTCTTTTGGAAACATTACTCCCGCATCAATAATAATTATTTCATCATCGTGCATTATTGCGTACATATTTTTACCGACTTCTCCTAAACCACCTAGTGCAACTACTAGGGTTTCAGCACGATCATTATCTAAAATTTTCATCTAAAATTATAAACTCCTTTCGTTTTTTTTGAAATAGTTAAAAAAAGAATCAACGTACTTAATTATACTCTTTTTTTGATAATTTGTCTATCGTTTGGTATAATGTTATTAGTAGTTTACAAGATGGAAGGTGTTGTTATTGAAATACAATGATTTATTATTAGAACTATATGAAGTAGTAAAAGAAGTGAAAACCAAAGAGGATCCAAATTATAAATTTTCTGAGTTGTTTATTGGCTTAAATAATCTTCTTAATTTGGAAAAGATTTGTGATGATTACTTTTCTAGGCTTAATGATTTAACTGATGTTGAACTTAATAATTTTAATGGTTTTGCGTCCTTGGATGCGGCATCAAGAAAAAAATTAGAAGAAGACTATATAGAAGCGTATCAAAAAGGCTTAATAGACAAGAAGTTTTTAAATGAATATCCTAATGTTACTGATTACGTGGCAGCAATTTTCTTAAATGAGTTGAAGGATAGCTTTTTTAGCCCTTTGTTTGCCAAAGTATTTAATAAAAGAATAAAGAATACTTATATTGAGGATTCTACTTTATTAAATATTTTTAAAACACGTTCGATAAATTATAAGAAAATAAGCCAAGGAGAAGATAACCTTGGTACGTTATTTAAAAATGTTATAAAGGAATTCGAATTACTAACTATCATATATAAAGCAAATGGATTAAATGGAGTTGTGTCGGTAGAACATTATGATACTTTATTGAATTTAGCCGATTATAATGAAAAAATAGTAAAATATGATAATCGCCTTCTTCAAATGGATAGATACGAGATGTACGAATACATAAAAAATCATTCTAAAGATGATTACATTTCTTATGAGGATAAAGACAGTTTAGCTGGTTTGTTTTTGAAACTTCAAAAATCCAAATATTGGTTTTCAAACCAATATTTAACACTAGTGTTAAATATAACAGGCAGTAACTCTTGTTTGTATAAAGCGTTTTTTAACGAAGATTTAGCGTATGCCGCCGGACTATTTCTTTATTATTTAAAGGATAAAGAGTTTTTTAACGCGGTAACCGAAGAGATTGATGGTAATACGGTATTTAGAAACCTAGATGGTTTAATTGATAAAATATCAAAGTATAAGTTGATAGTTAAAAATGAGGTTTCTAACGAAGATATAAAAGATGTTCACAAAGGTATAGAAAAAGTCTTCCAGGACGTAAAAGATGGGGTAATTGTTTTAGAAAAGAATGGTGATAACAAGAAACTTTGATAAGTTTCTTGTTTTATAGTATAATTAAATAGGTGATTAAAATGGGATTATTTAGTAAGTTAAAAAACGTATTTAAAAAAGAAGATAAAAGTATAAATACCTATGAAAAGGGTCTTTCTAAAACAAGACGAAGTTTTGTTAATAAACTAGCTAATTTATCTAAGGAATATAAAGAAATTAATGATAATTATTTTGAAGAGTTAGAAGAGTTATTGATTAACGCTGATATTGGGGTTAATACGGTTATGGATTTCATGGATAAACTTCAGGCGAGGGTTAGTAAGGAAAAGATAACTAATCCAGAAGAGTTAACCGAGATAATCGTAGATGAACTATTTATAATATACGTAAACGATGATATTTTATCCAGTAAGATTAATTATAACGAAGATGGACCAACCGTTATATTGTTTGTTGGTGTAAACGGAGTTGGCAAAACAACTACGATTGCAAAACTTGCTTCTAAGTTTAAAAAAGAAGGAAAAAAAGTTCTTTTGGTTGCAGCTGATACATTTAGGGCTGGAGCAGTTGAACAATTAGTTACTTGGGGGCAAAAAACTGGATGTGACGTGGTTAAAGACGAACGTACTACGGATCCTGCTAGCGTTGTATATCAAGGTTTAGAAAAGGCTAAAAAAGAAGGCTATGACATGGTATTAATTGATACCGCAGGAAGATTACAAAACAAGGTTAACCTTATGAAGGAATTAGAAAAAATAAACAACGTTGGTAATAAGATTATTCCGGGTGCTCCCCATGAAACTTTTCTTGTTATTGATGCTACTACGGGGCAAAACGGAATAAGCCAGGCAAAAGCATTTAAGGAGATCACCAGTTTAACTGGGATAGTGTTAACTAAGCTGGATGGTACTGCTAAAGGTGGTATAGTACTAGCAATAAAAGATGAAGTTGGGGTACCAGTAAGATATATTGGTTTAGGAGAGAAACAAGAAGATTTAGAAACTTTTGACATAGAAAAATATATATATGGTTTATTTAAGGATATGATGTAATATGCAAGCACGTGATTATTTAATTATTTTATATGATTATTATGGTGAACTTTTAAGTGAAGATAACAAACAATACTTTGAGGATTATTACTTTGATAATCTTTCTTTAGCGGAAATAGCAGAAAATACTAATGTTAGTAGAAATAACGTACATAAGCATATAAAAAGTACCGAGGAAAAGCTTATGTTTTATGAAGAAAAACTTAAGTTGTATGAAAAGGAAAAGTTAATAAAGGAAAAGATAAATAAAATTACTGATGATAGATTAAGAAAAGAAGTGGAAAAAATCTTAAATTAATGTTATAATATGAATACATAGAGTAAAAAAGGAGTTGTATTATGGCTACAAAAAAGAAAAGTTTTAATCCGGTTGGAAGACCAAAGAAAAAATATGGTGCTGAAACCCTTATGGATAATAAAAAAAGTTTTAAGTTGAACAACAATAATATAGTATTAGATAAGTTTGCTGATGCTTTAATACTTATGGCAGTAATACTAATTGTTGCATGCTTAGTCTTATATTTTATGGTTAAGTAACTTATAAACACATATAATGAAACAAACTAGATTAAGTCTAGTTTTTTTGTTATAATTAGAAAAGGTGATAAATATGTTCGAGAGTTTAACAGAAAAATTAGAAAGTGCAATTAGTAAGATAAAGGGTTACGGTAAAATAACAGAAGATAACATAGGAGATGCTATGCGTGAGGTAAGGCTTGCCTTACTAGAAGCTGACGTTAACTATAAAGTTGTAAAAGAGTTTACTAACAAAGTAAAGGAAAAGGCCTTGGGAGAAGAAGTTAAAAAAAGTTTAAAACCAGGTGACGTGTTTTTAAAAATACTAAAGGATGAATTACTTTTATTATTGGGTGATGGAAAAAGTGAACTTAGTTTAGGTGGTAATCCTACCATAATTATGCTGGTTGGTCTTCAAGGTTCTGGTAAAACAACTACCATTGGAAAGTTAGCTAATTTACTTAGAAAGAAAAAAAGTAAAAAGCCAATGCTTGTAGCAGCTGACGTATATCGTCCAGCAGCAATTGATCAACTAAAGCAACTAGGCAAAGAATTAAACATAGAAGTCTATGATGAAGGGCAAAAAGATCCAGTTTCTATTGCAAATAATGGAATTAAATACGCAAAGGAAAAAGGATATGACACGGTATTGATTGATACCGCAGGTCGTTTACACGTTGATGAAAAATTAATGGATGAATTAAAAAACATTAATGATAGCGTAAAACCAAATGAAATATTATTAGTAATTGATGCAATGATAGGGCAAGACGCAATAAACGTAATTAATGGGTTTAATGAGGCATTACCACTTACTGGTACCATACTAACTAAAATGGATGGTGATACCAAAGGCGGGGTTGCACTCTCTGCAAGACATTTAACCGGGGTACCTATTAAGTTTATTGGTACCTCTGAAAAACTAGATGGAATCGCTGAGTTTGATCCAGAAAGAATGGTTTCTAGAATCCTTGGTAATGGTGATATAATGTCCATCATTGAAAAGGCAGAAAGTGTTATTGATGAAAAAGAAGCAATGTCTACCGCTAAAAAAATACAAGCAGGTAAGATGGACTTAGAAGATTTTTTATCACAACTAAAGCAAATTAAAAAGTTAGGTCCTTTGGAAAATTTACTTAAATTACTTCCGGGAGCAAGAAAATTAGGACTTAATAACATAAGCATTGATCCTAAGCAATTTAGCTCTTTAGAGGCGATAATATCTTCCATGACTCCTAAAGAAAGAAAAAATCCAGACATAATAAAGTCCTCTAGAAAGCAAAGAATTGCAAATGGTAGTGGAACTTCCGTTCAAGAAGTAAATAAATTATTAAATCAATTTGAGCAAATGAAAAAAATGATGAAGATGATGAAAAGTGGTAATTTTAAAATGCCATTTTAAGAATAATTAAACGATAACCTATTCAAACATTTAGGATTCTCATACTATAAAGTAGGTAAGGGGGATTTTAAATGTTTTTTAATAATAATTGCTGCCAAAAGCAAAACGAAAGCTGGCAACAAGAAGGATCATGTTGTGAAATGGAAAGACAGTGTGGTTGTGGTCCAATAATTGAACAACCAATCGAAAGATGTATCGAAAGAAACATTTGTCACGAGGTTGAACACATATGCCCAATTCACACTAGAATAATAAATAACCATATTATACAACACAGCTATAGACCAGAATACACTTGCTCTGAAGAAAATACCGTTACAAACATAGATCCAGGTTGTTGTGGCAGTAACTTCTAAAAAATTCCTATCTAGGAATTTTTTTCTTTTTATGATATACTAAACTTATGTTACGGAGGCTTAAATGAGTGAAGTAAAAAATAGTGCAACAAAACAAATAATAGATGAAACAATAAAAAGACTTAAAGATGTTAAAATAAGAGAAGACATTGATTTTATTGACGTGTTTTTTCCAAAGCTATGTGCTATTTATGGCACAAAAATATGTTGGGCAATATATGAGGGTAATGACATAGAGAAGATGCTAACCGAAAGAGGTTTAAGTAAGCAAGACTTTAACGAAATAGAATCTATGATTAAAAATGGTAAGAATTATTCAGATCAAAACAATGATGATTTAAATAAGCTTTATGAGGTAGAAAATTCATATAACGATAGACTCTTAAAATACGCTGAAAAAGTACGTAGTAAATTAAAGGAAGATAATAAAGAAATAGATTTGAAAATAATAGAAGAAGCAATAAAAGATTCTTTTGAAGTTAACGCTAGCATTTATACTCCGTGTAGTGAGTATGAAAAAAACAACGAGAAAAAAATGTAAAACATTGTACAAACTATTGATATTTACCTTACACATGGTATATAATACTAAGTATAGGGAGTGTGATATTAGTGATTTATCCATCAATTGATAAACTACTTACGAAGGTTGGTTCTAAATACTTGCTTGTGCATGTTGCATCAAGAAGAGCAAGAGAAATAACCGAGACAAAGCATTTACAAATGCCTGAATCTAAATATAAATGTAAAAAAAACATAGGAAGAGCTTTAGAAGAAGTGATGGAAGACTTAATACAAATAAAATAGTATTATGTTTTTTTCTTATTAGGAGGTTTTTTATGAAAATAATTAAATATAAGAAAACATCAAAAGATAAATATAAGTTATTTCTTGATAATAATGAATCTATTACTTTATTCGAAGACGTAATAGTAAATAATAACTTATTATTATCTAAGGAGATAGATAAAAACACCTTAGATGATTTAATAAAGCAAAATAATGATATGTACGTTTATAATATTGCCATAAAATACATATCCATAAAAATGCGTAGCACAAAAGAAATAAAAGAGTATTTATCAATGAAAGGTATTGATGTTTCAATTATAAAAAGCACGATTAATAAGCTTTTAGACGAAGGTTATTTAAATGATGAAAAGTTTACTACGTCGTACATAAACGATCAAATGAACCTAAGTCCTAAAGGGCCTTTAAAAATAAGAAAAGAGTTACTTAAATATGGTATTAATGAAACCATTATTAATGATAATCTAAATAATGTAAACGAAGAAGAAGTAAAAGAAAAATTATCAAAGTTATTAGAAAAACAAATTAAGTTAAAAAAGGGAAGCTCTAATGCGTTAAAGGTAAAACTAGTTAATTACTTTATTAATCTAGGTTACGAAAAGGAAATGATTACAGCCGAACTTTCTAAGTATGAACTTAAATCAGATAAGAATAAATTAATTAAGGATTATCAAAGGTTATATAATAGGTATAAAGATAAATATGAGGGTAGTAAACTTACTTATTTTATTGCTCAAAAATTATACTCAAAAGGTTACACTAGCGATGATATATCAAGCGTTATAAAAGAATTTTATTATGAGTAATATAAATATAAAAAAGGTCAAGAAATTTTATTCTTGACCTTCATTTTTACTCAGCACTAGTTGTCGTAGTAGTGGTAGTAGTAGCTTCTTTTATGTAGCTATTATAATCACTTTTTATTGTTTTATCTTTTATTTTAATGTTATATTCTTCTCTTAAAGCAATCATTGCCTTAACACTTATAGTTGAATCTTCTTCCTTTTTTTCTTCAACTAATTTTTCTTTTATAGTATCTTTAGATTTTTTATAGCTTGGTTTATCTTTTTGGCCAGTCTTCATGATTATATGATATCCGTATTCTGTTTCAACCGGTTCGGTTGTATACTCGTTAACATCAAGTGCATAAGCAGCCGTTTCAAAAGCTTCTACCATGTCACCAGTGTTAAAGTAACCCAAGTCTCCACCGTTTTCTTTGGTTCCTTCGTCATCGGAGTATTCCTTTACTAAGGCACTAAAATCTTCTCCATTTTTTAGTTTTTCGATAACTTCTTCAGCCTTTGCCTTAGCTTCTTCTTTTTTAGCCTCGTTTTCCTCGTCGCTTAAATCTTCGTCTTCTTCATATGATATTAAAATGTGTTTAGCACTAATATCACCAACGATATTATTTTCGTAATATTCTTTCATTTCTTTTTCAGTTAGGTTATCTTTTATGTAATCTTCGGTAGCACTAGTTAACTTACTATTTTTAATTAATAGTTCTTTTAACTCATTATCGTCCGAAATACCATTGTATTCTAAGAATTGCTCATAACTATCACCATAGGTATTTTTATATGTTTCTATGGTTGATTCAGCTGATTCTTCCATTTCACTTGTTGTTTCATACTCTTTGTTTAAAATGTAATCATCAATTAAGTTTATCGCAACAGATTGCCCAGATTGTTTTTTTAATTCTTCATATAAATCGTTTGCGGTTATTGTTTTTCCATCAACTTGAACAACTATATCATCGCCATCTTTGGTCTTTGTGTTTTTAGTCGATACACCAATAAGAACAATTAATAGTATAGCTATTATTATTACTCCACCAATAATTACTTGTTCTAAAGTAAGATTGTTAAACCATTTTACTAATTTATTTTGCTTTTTCTCTTTTTGTCTTTTTATTTCGTATGCGTCAACAACCTTTCTTTCGTTTTTTGCATCTACTTTTTTAACTGATTCTTTTTTTGCAGTAGTTTTTTTAACATCTGTTTTTTTACTAGCAGTTTTTTTCTTTGCTGCCGTTTCTTTTTTAGCAGCACCTGTTTTTGCATTAGCTTTCTTTTTTTCTGCCATTTTCTTTTTCATCCTCCTATCAATGTACTTATATATCATAACAAATTATATGCTTTGGCGCAACTTTTTTGATAAACATACGCACACATTTTAAGGTATTACCATACAATACTTTGAAAAGACAAAAAGGAGGAATGAATTATGGGAAACAATTATGCATCTGGCGCTGGAATTATATTAGTACTATTCATCTTATTAGTAATCATAATAGGTGCTTACGTTTAGTATAAAAAAAGGAGGTTTATAAACTATGGCATGTTGCGGAACAACAGGGACTAACTCTTCCAATCCATGTGGAAACACTTGCTCAAGAGGTAAGGGAAGTGGATTTTTACTAGTAATAGTACTTTATATCCTACTTGCTATAATAGTTGGTTCATTTATATGCTAAAGGAAGCTTTTAAAAGCTTCTTTTTTCTATTTTACACAGATATTTTAAAACCTTGATGGGGGGATTTGCTATTATAAGCATAGAAAATGAGGAAATAAGAAGGTGTAAAATTGGAAAAAGAAAGAAGAATAAAAACCTTAAGTTTAGTAGCATTAATAGTGGCGGTACTAGGATTAACAGTTGCGTTTGCAGCTCTATCACAAACACTAACAATAAACGGAACAGCAAGTATTAATTCGGCAGAATGGGATATTCATTTTGAGAATTTAAGTGAAGCTCAAATAGTAGGTGGAGCAAGTGAAATTAGTGAACCTGTCTTAAACGGAACAACAATTTCAAATATAAACGTATCATTAACTAAACCAGGAGATAGCATGACTTATGAGTTTGACGTTATAAACGATGGTAATATAGATGCAGTTATAAGTGAAGTAACAATCGATTTTCCAGAAGATGATCCGGATTATGAAACAAAGTATAAACAAAACTATGATTGGGATGGGAATGGTATTGTTACTGATGAAGAATTAAATAAAGTACAAACAACAATTGATTATACAATTACGTATGATGGTGTAACGGCTCCCATGGCTAATCTTTCTTCGTCTTTTGAAACTTTATTAGATGGTAAAGAACTTAATAAATCTGATGTAAAACACGTGATTTTTACGATTGCGTATTCTTCAAATGCAACTGAATTACCAAAAAAACAAATAATAGACGGACCGATATCTTTTAATATTAATTATTCACAAAAATAGCGTTAGCTATTTTTTTATTTTGTTGTTAATTTTTTTAAAATGGTATAAAATAACTATAGATGACATGGAGGTGACACTCATGTTTACCATAAGAATAAAAAACAGAAGAATAAAACTAATTAATTGGTTTATATTTCTAGGCGTTGTTTTCTTTATGGTTTATTTGGTAGGATCACTTATTTTTATGTTACCGATTTTTAAAAAAACTTATAATTATAAGCTCACTAAAGAAAATTATAGTATTATAAACAAAGTTACTTTTAAAAATGCATGGTTTAATTGTAATACAAAAGAAGAGTATGTTATAGACGCGGACGATGAAGACATTGAAAAATTAATTGAAAAAGATTTAATAAGCGATGGTTTTAAAAAGAAAAAAGATAAATACGTACGTAACGTAAAAAGATTTGGTTTTTGCAAAGATGAAAGAGATAATTATAAAAGTACTCATTCTAAAAATTACGTGGTGTTTAAACTTAATGGTGAAAAAGAACAAAAGGTTAACTACGGAAATGATTTTACTGACCCGTATGTAACTTTAAAGATAAATGGTTATGATGATAAAAACGTTGAAATAAGTTCTAATTTTAATAAAAATAAAGTAGGTTCTTACGTAATTTCTTATACTGCTTTTATATCAAATGATTATAAGCAGAGGTTATATAGAAAAGTAAACGTCGTTGATGAAGAAAGTCCTAAATTGGAACTTATGGGAGATTTGATGTTGGAGCTTGATTATGGTTCTAAATATCACGAACCAGGTTATGTTGCAACGGATAATTATGATGGTGATATAACAAACGAAGTGGATGTAAAAAATACGGTTAATACGAAAAAACCAGGCACTTACAAAATCACTTATAAAGTAAAAGATTCATCTAATAATATTGCTTCCCAAGAAAGGACGGTTACCGTAAAAGAAAAAACAGATAGTGTTAATAAAGAAGAACCAGATATCGAAGTAAAAGATGGTATAACGTACGTAGATGGAATATTACTTGTTAACAAAACTTATGGATTACCAAAGGATTATGATCCGAAGGTAAATAAAGAAGCTTTAGCAGCACTTAAAGAACTACAGGCTGATGCTGAAGCATTGGGTTTTGAATTACCTCTAATTTCAGGATATCGTTCTTATAAAACACAAGAAAAGCTATACAATAAATACGTAAAAAAAGATGGTGAAGAACAAGCAAATACATATTCAGCTAAACCAGGACACTCAGAACATCAAACTGGTCTTGCGTTTGACGTTGGTAGCGTAGATCGTTCGTTTGCAAACACTGACGAAGCAAAATGGTTAGAACAAAATTGTCATTTATATGGTTTTATAATAAGATATCCAAAAGATAAAACCAGTATAACCGGATATATATATGAACCATGGCATATTAGGTATTTAGGTATTGATACCGCAAAAAAAGTTATGGAAAGCGGCCTTTCGTTAGAAGAATATTTAGGTGTTAATTAAAAGTAATTTATGGTAAAAAAACTGATATTAGATATTTATCTATTATCAGTTTTTTTAATTATTTCATAAACTTCTTTTGGGTCTTTTATTAATTCTTTATGTTTAACTAGATCGATTGATTTTTTATTTACGTAATGAGGTTTTATGTGCAAATGATAATGCTTTACCTCTTGAATGCTTCCATTGTTTTGCAGAAGGGTAAAACCATCACAACCTAATTTTTCTTCTAGATTTTTCATTATTATTTTAGCAGTTTCATATATATGAGATAAGGTATCTTTTGGTATATCATATATATCTTTATAATGAGTTTTTGGTATTACTAAAGTATGACCATCACTATCTGGATTGATATCTAAATAAGCAAGACATACGTCATCTTCATACACTTTCATACTAGGTATATCACCATTAATAATTTTACAAAAAATGCAATCCTTCATTATTTCACCTCTGTTATTATTTTATCATAAAAATTGATTATTAACTTAAAAAGTGTTACAATAAATCACAATTTATTAAAGGAGCGTTATTTAATATGAAGATTTTTGAGAACATAATGAATTCCTATGCTGAAAAGTTATTACAAAATCATAATTTAGCTAAAGAAGAGGAACAAAGAAATTTACTTACTAAAGAAGATTATTTACAAATCTTAAAACCAGCACTATTGATAATAGAAAATAATAAGGATAAAAGCATTGAAGAAATAAGAGAATGTTTATATAATGCTTCTGGTGTAGAAGAGATAGTTGCTAATTCTATTTATAATAAAAAAATGGCTCCAGGTGCAGTAATTACTTATGGCACGAAAAATTATCAAGAAATGTTAGCTGTTGGTATGAGAGATGATACCAAATCTGAAAGTCAAACCACACTTAATCACACGAGTGGTTTAACCATATATGATTTAGCCTCTGTAACAAAATTGTTTACTTCTATTAGTGTTCAAATTCTTGCTAGAAAAAAAATAATAGACTTAAACAAGCAAGTATGTTACTACTTACCGGATTTTCCTGGGTTAGAAAATGTTACCATTTATCAACTTTTAACTTTTAAAGCTCCAGTAAAAACCGCCGGAAGAATAGATAAGGCAAAAGATAAAGAAGAAGCAGAAGAAATCTTAAGAAGTATTACTTTTGATGAAAGTAGTAGTGGAGCAAGACCATATACTGATATGGGTGCTATGGTATTGAAATATTTAGTGGAAAAAGTAAGTGGGATGAGTTTTTATGAATTCATAAATAAAAACATATTGGAGGTTTCCAATATGTACAATACTTACGTAAGTATTCCGGATGAAAAACTTAATAGTGTTGCGCCTACAGGTAATAATGGTTTTTATTATAAAGATGGTAATTATAGAATAAATACTGACGTAAAGCCTGGTGAATGTTATGACGAAAAAGCAAGAATTATGGGTCAAAAAAATGGTAATTTAAGTGGTCATGCTGGATTATTTTCAACTGGTTATGACATGGTTAATTTTTCTCGGGCTTTATTAAAAAACGTGATATTAACAAGTGACGAACTGCATCATATGGCTGATAACGAAACAGGGAAAAAAGGACAATCTATTCAATATTTAGGTAAATTGTGCTATTCAAAAAATCCCGTGCAGGAAGATTCAGAAGTATATCACCCTTTAAGTGGTAGGACGATGGCATCAGCTGGATGGACTGGTACACAATTAACCATTGACCCTGATAATGATATATTTTACTCCTTATTATCAAATAGAAGCTGTAATAGAATGACTTTTATAGATAAAGAAAAGCAAGATTTAGTTCAAACTTATGACAACGGAATGAAAACAATTATCTTACCTAATGGAAAAGAAATGGTTGATTCATCAAGATATGCATGGGATAGGGATGAAGCGTTAGTACACCCTGTTATAAAACTATCTATCTGGTATAGCTTTTTAGAAGAAATATATAAAGACGAATTATCAAGCAAAGATAATTTAAGTTTCAAAAAAAGGAGACGTTAATTATGTATGATTCACATTATGACTTGTTAACGATAATATATTTCAATTTAAAGAAGGGTAACCCTAAGGCAAATAAACAAAAATTAATAAATGATTGTATTAACGTTTATAAAGATGAAAATGTTTATGGGGGCATAATTAATTTATATTTTATGTCACCTGAGGAAATGATAGATGAACTTGGAATAACTAAAAGCGAATATGAAGATGTTAAAAGTATGTTTAAAACGGCTATAAATGGTCTAAAGCAGATGCAAAGCGAAGGTGTTATTCCAAACGATAGAAAGTTTATATTTAGCATAGAAGGTTGTGATTTTATAAAGGATCCTATAGAATTATTAGATTTATATAATATGGGATTAAGAGCTATTTTACCAGTATGGAATAATGAAAATAGATATGGTTCTGGTAATAGGACAAAAAAAGGATTAACTTTTTTAGGGAGAGAGCTTGTCAAACTTGCCATTAACCTTGGAATAGCAATAGATTTATCACATGCAAACGAGCAAACATTTAGTGACGTTATGGACGTTGTCGAAAAGTCTATCATAGAAGGAAAAGAACCAATTGTGTTAGCCTCCCATTCAAACGCAAGAAGTATATGTAATAGGGATAGAAACTTAAGTGATGAGCAAATTATAAGACTAAAAAACGCGGGAGGATACTTTGGTCTATTTTCTAATGGTAATTTTGTTAGTTTGGATAATGAAAGCATATCAAAAGAGCAAAGAAGAAGAAAATTTGTTAACATGGTTTCTTACGTAGTAAATGATTTGGGATATCCCAAGGATAAGATATTATTAGCAACAGATGATATGAACTTTAATCCGGACACTTCATATCACGGACTTGAAACTTTTGATATATTTAATTTAAAAAAAGAGGTTAATGCTTCTTTAAGGCAAAGGTTTGATGAAGAAACGATTAATATGTTTATGGTTAGTAATTTTGAAAATTTGTATAATAGGATTAATAACATAAAATATCATGATTATGAATGTCCTTTAAATTTAAATATGAACCAAAAAAAGTGAAATATTAATAAAAAGATATTTTGCTTTTTTCTTTTATTGTGTTAGAATGAAATTGACGGAGTAGTAAAAAAGTTATGTTAAAGCAAGATTATATAACTATAAAAGAATTAGGGGAAAAACTAGATGAATGTGATATAAATAGATTAATTAATTATGTTGATGAAGCAGTAAAACACATGGAAATTATTAATGCTAATGAAAACGATATAATTAGAGCTAATAACATTAAATGTGATAAAAGAACATCAAAGTATATAGACGAAAATCAATATAATATTGAAGTAACTAATGAGCAAATAGATATATGGAAATCTATGAATTCCGATGATAATTGGAGGCCTTGTTCATCTATATGTTATTGTAGTTTTGAAAATGAAAGAGAATTGATGGCTAAGGGTGTTATATTAAACTTTATATTAAGAGCACTTAAAAATAAAGAAATAGCAGATGTTAAACAAATAGCATTAAAAAATGCTATGGGTAATAAAACCATGGGTAAATTAGAATCAAAAATAGAAGAGTTTACCGCAAGACTTTTGATTCCTAAAGCATTTTTCAGTGAAGAATTAGGCAAAGATATAATACGTCTTTTCCGTAATGAAAAAAACGAAATAATTGATGTAGAAATGGAAAGAAACATAATTTTAGCAAAATTGCAAAGTTATGGTGTAAGAGATGAAATGGCAAGGTTAAGATTAAAGATAGCATCTTTTGACGGTGAGTATAATGATTATACAGATAAAGATTATCTTAGTAGCTTTACTTTCTATTATGATGAAATGAACGAGAGGAAAGAATCTGTTAAGAAAATGAGAAAAAATGAAGAGTAATCTTCTTTTTTTATTTGTACATATGTAAAAAATAATAAAAACGTGTTAAAATAATAAGAGCTGGGAGCTGATACACATGCTAGAAATAAAAGATTTAACCGTTAAGGTAGAAAATAAAGAAGTTTTAAATAAATTTAATTTAACCATTAATGATGGTGAAGTGCACGTTATAATGGGGCCTAATGGAGTGGGAAAGTCAACCCTTACGAAGGTTATTATGAATGATCCTAACTACGAGGTTATAAGTGGTGATATCATTTATAACAAAGAAAGTATTTTACCTCTTACTACCGATGAAAGAGCCCGAAAAGGAATATTTCTTGCAATGCAAAACCCACTAGAAATAGATGGTGTTACAAATGCTGACTTTTTAAGAACAGCGGTGTCTAGTAAAGATGGTAAGAACGTTAATTTATATAGTTTCATAAAAAAGATTGACAAGGCAAAAGACAGTTTAAAAATGCCTGATGAAATGGTTCATAGAAGTATAAACAAAGGTTTTTCTGGAGGAGAAAAAAAGAAAAACGAAATACTTCAAATGCTTATGTTAGAACCTTCGTTTATAATGTTAGACGAAATAGATTCTGGTGTTGACGTTGATGCTTTAAAAGTTGTTGGTGATAACATTAATGATTATAAAAAAGAACATCCTTCTTCATCGTATCTTATAATAACTCATTACACGCATCTTTTAAAGTATGTTAAACCTGATTTTGTTCACGTTTTAAAAGAAGGAAAAATAGTTAAAACTGGATCGTATGATTTGGCTAGAGAAATAGAAAACAATGGTTTTAACTTTGAAAAAGTTGTGATAGAAGCAAACGATGGAAGTGAAGTAAGTGAATAGGATAGTAATAGGTAGTAACAGTAATGATACTAACGATCTTATTAAAGATGAATTAGTAATGAGGATAGATAAAGATACCAACGTTCTAATAGAGGACTCACCCGTTAAAAAAATTGTGTTTGACGTAGAAGACGCAAGTGTTAACATACTAATTATTAGAAATAAAAATGAAGCTGTTATGTATGACGTAAACGTAAACAAAGGAAACGTATCGTTTAATAACATTAGTTATGATTCAAATAACGTTACAATAAACGTTAACCTAAATCAAGAACGTTCTAATATTTTATTAAATAATTCCGTAGTTACTAATAAAGAGGTAGCGTATGATATAAACGTTAATCATAATGCTATGGAAACAAATAGTAACGTATGTAATAATGGTGTGACAAAGAAAGACGGAACAATTAAATTTAACGTTTCAAGTTATGCTCCTAAGGGAAGTAAAGACTGTAACATTAATCAAGATAGCAAGATAATAACGTTAAACAAAACTAACAATAATGAAATAAAACCAATATTATTGATAGATGAATTTGAAACCGAGGCAAAACATGCGGCGTTTATTGGTAATTTTAAGGCGTCTGAGCTATTTTATTTACAAAGTAGGGGATTAACAAACAAGCAAGCTAAAAACTTACTTATAAACGGAATGTTAATAGGAAATTTAGACGTGTGTTTTAACGAAAAGGAAACTTTAAAGAAAAGATTAAATGAAGAATGGAGGTGAAAGCCCATGAATTTTAAAGAGGATTTTCCAATGCTTAGGGATAATCTTACGTACTTGGATAATTGTGCGACAACCTTAAAACCTAATAGTGTAATAGATGAAGTAAGCAATTATTATAGAAATTATTGTGCGAACGCTCATCGTGGTGACTATGACATTAGCAGGATAGTAGATGATAAGATATCTTCAGTAAGAGAAAAAGTAAGAAAACTTATCAATGCTTCTTCATCGTCTGAAATAGTTTTTACCAGTGGTGCAACGGAAGGATTAAACATGGTAATAAAGGGATTTTTTAAAGATTATTTAAAAGCAGGAGATGAGGTTTTAACCACCAAAGCAGAGCATGCATCACTTATATTACCTTGGTTTGATGTTGTGAATAAAAATGGTGCGATTATTAATTACATAGATCTTGAAGATGACTTAACCGTTACCATGGATAACATAAAAAAAGCAATAAACAAAAATACCAAAGTAATATCACTTGCGCACATAACCAACGTAATAGGTGACGTAAGACCAATTAAAGAAATATGTAATTACGCACATAAGCAAGGTATTATAGTGTTAGTTGACGGAGCTCAAAGCGTTCCGCACGAAAAAATAGACGTAAAAGATATGGACATTGATTTTTTAACTTTTTCGGCACATAAAATGCTTGGCCCTACGGGTGTAGGTATTTTATATGGTAAGGAAAAGTATTTAAAACAAGTTAAACCACTAATTGAAGGTGGTGGCATGAACGCGTTTTTTGATAGTTTAGGAAACGTAGAATATAAAGAGCTACCAGAAAAATTGGAAGCAGGGACCCAGAATATAGCGGGAATTCTTGGCTTTGGTACGGCCATAGACTATTTAAATGAACTTGGAATGGAGAACGTTCATAAGTACGAAGTAGATTTAAAAAAATATATGGTAGAAAAAATGTCTAAATTACAAAATATAACAATGTATAATGAAAAAATTAAAAACGGAATAGTAACTTTTAACGTGGAAGGGGTTTTTGCGCAGGACGTAGCGGCTTATTTAAATAAAAAGGGCATCTGTGTTCGTGTTGGTAACCATTGTGCCAAGATATTATCAGAGGTACTGGGAGTTAAAAATACTTGTCGTGCGAGCCTTTATTTTTACAATACCAAAGAAGACGTTGATAAATTAATAGAGGCACTAGATAATGATAATATATTATACGAATCACTATAGGAGGTTAAAATGGACAACAACATGAAGAAAATGATCATGTTAGAACATTATCAAAACCCACTTAATCATGGTTTGGTTGATAATGATGGATACGTTAAGATTAACATGAATAGTAAAAGTTGCATAGATAATTTAGATTTTATGTTTAAAATAGAAAATGACATTATAAAAGATGTTAGGTTTGATGGAGAGGCGTGCGCTATTTCTACTTCATCCGCATCAATCATGACCGAATTAATAATTGGAAAAAAGATTGATGAAGCGAAAGAAATAATTGAAAACTACGAAAACATGATAAACGAAAAAGCGTATAATGAAAATTTACTTGGTGAAGCGAACTGCTATGATGAAATATATAAACAGCCAAATAGAAAAAAATGTGCTTTATTACCATATGAAGGATTAAAAAAAGCAATTGAAAAAAGTAAAGTAAACTAAGAAAGGAATGGTGGATTCTATGAAAGCATTGTCATTGGGTCTTGATAAAAACAAGGTAAAAGAAATATCGCTTATTAAAAAAGAACCAGATTGGATGATGAAGTTTAGACTTGATTCTTATGATGTTTTTAATAATTTGAAAATGCCTTCTTGGGGTCCCAAAATAGATATTAACTTAGATAATATAACATATTACAAAAAGGTTTATAACGACGTAAGTGGTTGGGATAAAATGGACACTAACGTAAGAGAAACCTTTGAAGAAATAGGACTTAAAAAGGCCGAGGAAGAATACTTGGGGGGAATGCACGTACAGTACGAAAGTGAATCTTTATATCATAATATGTTAAAAGAGTTAGAGGATAAAAAGGTGATCTTTTTGGATACTGATACCGCGTTAAAAAAATACCCGAAGATATTTAAAAAGTATTTTGGTACGTTGGTGAAAAACGATGATAATAAATTTGCCGCTTTAAATAGTGCCGTATGGTCTGGGGGAACTTTTATATACGTACCTCCTAACACCAAACTTGATAGGCCGTTACAGAGTTACTTTAGGATTGATTCCAAAAGAATGGGACAATTTGAAAGGACTTTAATAATAGTAGATGAAAATAGTAGTGTTCACTACATAGAAGGTTGCACCGCTCCAACTTATAGTGAGGATGCACTTCATGCTGCGGTAGTAGAAATTTTCGTTGAAAAAAATGCTAAATGCAGGTATACTACCATACAAAATTGGTCTAATAACGTTTATAATTTAGTTACCAAAAGAGCGCTTGTGGAAGAAGGTGGAACCATGGAATGGGTTGATGGAAACATTGGCTCCAAACTTACCATGAAATATCCTGCTTGCGTTCTTAAAGGAGATTATGCTAAGGGTATTTGCACAACTATTGCATTAGCAGATAACAATCAAGTGCAAGATACGGGAGCTAAAATGATTCACATAGGAAAGCATACAAGGAGTAACATCTTATCCAAGTCGATTGCAAGGAATGGGGGAAATGCTTCGTATCGAGGATTGGTTAAGATAACTAAGGATGCTACCAATTCTTATGCTAACGTTAAATGTGATACTATCTTGTTAGATAAAGATTCTAAGAGTGATACTTTTCCAGTTAATACGTGCCAAAACATAACTAGTACGATAGAACATGAAGCAACGGTTTCGAAGATTGATCCCAACCAATTATTTTATCTTATGACAAGAGGAATAAACGAAGATAAGGCGACCGAACTTCTTATAATGGGATTTATCGAAGCTTTTCGAGAAGAGTTACCACTTGAATACGCGGTAGAGTTAAATCAGTTGTTAAAAGGTGAAACCATAAAGGAATGCAAAAGGTAGCATTTCTTTTTTTGTGGTATAATAAAAAAGGTGATTGATATGAAAGCTAATTTACACATTCATACTACTTGTTCTGATGGTACTAAAACGGTAAAAGAAATAAACGAGTTGGCAATAAAATATGGTTTTGATGTTGTTGCAATAACTGATCATGATACTTTAAACGCAGTATATGATATAAAAAAGCTTAATACTAAGGTTAAGTTTATAATTGGTGTTGAATTGAGTTGTAAATATAAAAATGAAGTTATTCACATTCTTGGATATTTTAATGGTATGCCAGATTCAAACTTAATAGATTATCTTAAGGAAAAAGAAAGAGAAAGGTATGAAAGAGCGATAAAAATAATAGAAAAATTAGAGAAGTATTATGATATTAAGATAAGTTATGACAAAGTAAAAAAGAAAGCTGATGGACTGATTGGAAGGCCCCATATAGCGGAGGTTATATGTGCTAAATATGGTTGTACGTTTGATGAGGCTTTTGACAAGTACATTGGTGATGATTCTAAGGCGTATGTTCCGTACACCGTCATAAGCTTGGAAGACGCAATAAAGCTCTTAAAAGAAAATAAAGCTTTGGTAGTTTTAGCACACCCTGTTCTTATTAAAAAGTTTGACTATAAAGAAATTATTAACAAAGGTTTTGATGGTATAGAAGTTTATCATCCGAATCAAGGAGAATCTTTTTCTAACGAACTATTAAAGGTAGCTAAGGAAAACAACTTGTTTATAACGGGTGGTAGTGATTATCATGGTGAGATAATAGAAAATAAATTTGAAGAATCTTATATTGAGGGTAATGATTTAGATATATTTTTAAAACTTTTAAATAATTTGTCGTAATTTGTATGGTTAATTACTAAAAAAAGATTTTTGTAAAAAGTTACTTACAGAAATCTTTTTTTGTTATATTAAAACACACATTTTGGTTATAAATATTGCATAATATTCTTTTTTTAGTACTTTGAGACATTTTTAAAAGTTATGTATATTATTACCAGAAAGGAGAAGATAATATGTTAAATCAATTAGTTGTAGTAGGTAGGTTAGTTAAGGATCCGGAACTAAAGAAAACCGAAACCGGAAGAAACATGACTAACATTACTTTGGCAGTGCCAAGAAGTTATAAAAACATAAATGGGGAGTATGATACCGACTTTATTGATTGCGTTTTATGGAGCAATGTTGCTGAGACCACGACCGAGTATTGTCATAAAGGTGATCTTTTAGGCGTAAAGGGAAGAATCCAAACGCGCATGGTTGAAAAAGAAGACGAAAAGCCAAGGCACGTAACCGAAATAATTGGCGAGCGAGTAACGTTTTTGTCTTCGGCACATAAACCACAAACGATAGAAAAAGAGGAAGGCTAACTTCCTTTTTTTAATTATCAAAATCCTATAGCAAATATGAGCTTATTAATTAATATAAAAAATAATAAGTATAAAAAACAATTAAAAACATATTTTTTATTAGAGGTGTTTAGATGAAGAAAATATGTCTTTTTATAATTTGTTTATTTCTTTTTGTTCCGTTGGTGTACGCGGTAGATACTAATAGTACTACAACAAGTAAAAATGTCACAACCCAAGAAGAAACTACAACCAATATTGAATCTAGTTGTGAAGCAAGTGGTGATTGTACGAATGAAGGTGAAGAAACGTCACAAGAAACTGAAGAAACAAGTGATGATGGCTTATTAAGCGATGGTAAAAGCGCAATATTAATAGAAGCTTCAACTGGTAAAATCATATACGAGAAGAACTCTCATGATAGATATGCACCAGCTTCCATGACTAAAATAATGAGTATGATTATTATTATTGAAGAAATCGAAAATGGTAATTTAAAATGGAACGAGACGTTAGTTGCTAGTGAATATGCAGCCTCAATGGGAGGTTCTCAAATTTTCTTACAACCTAACGAGAAGATGACGGTAAAAGATTTATTTAAGGCGGTAGCAATTGGATCCGCTAATGATGCAACCGTTGTTTTCGCGGAAAGAATCGCGGGAACGGAAGCTAAATTCGTTGAGAAAATGAATGATAAAGCAAAAGAGTTGGGACTTAAGGATACTAATTTTAAAAACGCCGTAGGTCTTGATGAAGCAAACCATTATTCTTCGGCATATGACATGGCAATGATGGCAAAAGAACTGGTTAAGCACGAAAAGATATTTGAGTTTACCACCATATATGAGGATTACTTAAGACAAAACACGGATAACAAATTTTGGTTAGTTAATACCAATAAACTTATTAAGACTTACGAGGGTGCTGACGGATTAAAAACTGGTTATACAAAAGAAGCTGGTTATTGTTTGACCGCAACTGCTAGTAAAAATCGGATGAGGTTAATCGGTACCATTATGGGTGCTAGTGACAGTAAATCAAGAAATAGTCAAATGACAACATTGTTAGATTATGGGTTTAATTCTTATGAAATGCAAGTCGAAGTGAAAAAAGGAGAAGTAGTTTCAAAAAAGCATATTTCGAAAGCTAAGGACGAAAACGTTGAAATAGTACCTAAAGAAGACGCAAGCGTACTTGTTGAAAGAGGAAATAAAAAAGAAGCCTTAAATTATGAAATGAGTTTAGATAAGTTAAAATTACCTTTGAAAGTCGGTGATAAGGTAGGTGTATTAAAACTTAAAGAGGGTAATAAAGTAATAAGTACGGTAGATTTAACGGTTAAAAATGACGTTGAAAAAGCTAGTATATTAGAACTTTATAAAAGATCTGTAAAAACAATATTATCAGG
>CALVIH010000019.1 GCA_944329445.1 uncultured Bacilli bacterium
TTTATTAATGGAATAGATGCCGCTAGTTTAGAAAATGAGTTTAAAAATTGGAAAATAAATTTTAAGGATAAGGATAACGACTTTAAATTAGGATACAAAATGGGAAAAAGGCAATATCAACTTCAAAGAAAAGATAATACAAAAATGTTTTAAAAATACCATAATTGGTTTTTAAATTAGTTGTAAGTGTAAAGAAATTTGACATTTCTTGTCGCTTGTGTTATAATACCCATACCAATTGGGTATTATTTAGTAAAAGAATATCCCAATTAAATGAAGGGGGTTAAAAAATGAAAGGATCGTACATATTCGAATACTTAAACGAAAATGAATTTAAAAAACTTGAGCGTTCGGTAAAAAAATATAACATGCTAGCTTATAAAAAGATGGTTTTCGAATTTTATCCACAAATAAAAGAGGGGAATTTTTTAGGTAAGTTAGTAAGTGTTAATAGTAAGGAAAATACTAAAAATTACGAACTTAAGCTACCGACTGATGATTTATTCGTAAGGGTTCATGGAGAAGTTGTGTTACATTATTCAGTATGTGAAAATAGTCATACCGTAATTCTTGAAACAATAACACCTGAAACATTATTATCAGAAGGACACAGGCAAGAACTTCAAGCTTATAAGGGCGTAATGATATCAAAAGCTAACCAAGAAAAAGATAAGTTTAAGATAGATTTGCTTAATATGCTTCAAAATGGCGATTAATTTCGTCATTTTTTTAATTTTTTTTAATTTATCATATTGATAAACTTTTAAGAATATGATAATATATAAAAGCAAGTGTTATTTGGACCCTTAGCTCAGTTGGTTAGAGCATCCGGCTCATAACCGGGCGGTCGTAGGTTCGAGTCCTACAGGGTCCACCACTTATTTATGCGGGTGTGGCGAAATTGGCAGACGCGCTAGACTTAGGATCTAGTGGATTTATCCGTGGGGGTTCAAGTCCCTTCACCCGCACCATATAGAAGTAAAGACCAATTATGGTCTTTTTCTTTTGCTCGAACCTACAACCACCCTCATTTTTGCTTTAACTAACTAGTAGTATAAACTCTAATAAAATTTATCAAATAAAGAAAGTAATTGTAAGTAGAATATTAAGTTTTTAATAGCATTTTATATTACATTAAAATATGTTAAAATTATATATATTAAACTTATATTTGGAAGGTAATTATGAAGGTTTATATAATTAGAAATGGACGAATTTTTGAGTATGACTTTTAAAGGAGAGTAGTATCATGAATAACGAACATAAAAGTACTAGTAATGGTCTAGATATTACATTAATGAAAAAATTATTAGATGATAATTTTTATTTTGATTTTTTAAAAGAAGGTGTGTTAAATAGTTATCGAGCTTTTTTAATAAGCTCAAATTTACCTGATGAACTTTTAAATGTTACTAAGATCAGCAATTATCTAATAGATGTTTTAAACGTAATTAAAGATTCGGTGGAAGATGGTAGTTTAAAACTGAACGATAAAGAAAATGCTAACTATCATTATCTATTAGATAATGTATCTATAAATGAATTTATAGAAAAATATAAAGATAAATTTTTTAACTCGAATTTAAATGGGAAAATGGTAAAAGTACCTTGTAATTATTTTATAGATTTTTTAACTTTAACCAATGATGCATACGATGATTTTTTCGATGATAAAATAAAAAAACACAAAGAATTTGAAAAAGAAGATTTTTTATATTTATTTATAAATTTTATAAAAAGAGAAATACATAAAAAATATATATTTGAAGATAAATATAAAAGAAGAATAGATGAAATAGTAAATTATGAAAGGTTGGATGTCGAATATTTATATTATTCTAACCCTAATGCGGTAAGATATGAAAATTTAGATCAACTTAAATTAACTGATGAATTAAAAAATGAAGTGCTTAAAGATATGCCGGAAAAATTAGACTCAGTAAAAAAGGCAATTTATATTTACATTAAACTTTGTAAAATACTTACTTATGATCCTGAATTTTATGCTTTGGGGCAGGGTTTAAACGGGGTTGAAAAGCATCGAGGAATAAGGAATATAGAGTCTATAACACCTGTTAATAACGAAGCTATATGTTATGAGTTTTGCGCAATTTATGCCAAGTTAATAAAAGAGTTGGGTTTTGATTATGAAATAGAAGGTGATTCGTTAGGAATGTTGTTGGGCTTGCATCAGTATTTAAACGTTCTATTGGGAAAATATTTTGTATCAGTTGATTCTGTTACTTCAGTTTTATATGGAGACATGACAAGGGCTAAGTTAAATCAGCCTTTAGAGGGCATTAAGTGTTTAAATAAAAATAATAAAAGTCGAAAAGAGTTTAACTTAATGGTAACGGAGGTATATAGTATAATTGTAAATCAAGAAAATAAAAAGCAAAGGGACCATTCTGCTTTTACTTTTGCTGATTTAAACCTAAAGGGTTATTCGTTTGAAGATAAAATAAGGTTATTACTGAAAAAAGCAAATGAGTTTAACTTAAAAACGATCGATTTTATGGGGTATGTGAAACAATTGATGGGAGTTTTATTTGGCCAGGAAGAAAGAGAAAATAAAGTAAAGTTTTCAATTGTAAGTGATAAAAAAAGGAGTAAAGAAGGTAAGGATGCAACGGTAACCGGGATATTTACCATAATTGAAAACCAAAAAAAATGTTATTTTCTTTATAATGATGATGAGAAACTGCTTATTCCTTTGTCAGAGTCAGATTTAAACGAGATGTTTAACGAAGGTAAATTAAGATACATAGATAAGCAAAATACGATAATACCTGGTATTGCTAGTGAAGGAAGAATTGTTTAGTAAATGTTATAAAAATTAGTATTTTAAATTGTAAAATTATCATATTATTAGTATAATAAGAATGGTAGGAGTTGAAAAAAATGGTATTAGCGGATGTTTCTAAATGGATAATGTTAATTATTGTAATAGGTGTGGTTATTTTTGTAATTAAAGCTGGAATGAAGATAATAAACATTCTAATTATGGTATTACTTTTAGGCTTTTGTTGGTACTCGTTCTTTACGGAAGAAGGTGCTGCAAGACTTAGTATTGTTTTTACTGGTCATCCGATAATTGCATACACAACTAACTTGGATAAACAAGAAGATATATCAAATGATGAAACATCATACTTTATTTCATCTAAGGATGTTATTGTAAAAGGAGAAAAGTTAGAATACGTTGAGTGTCATACTAAGTGGATAGTTAGATTACCAAACATAGAACAATAAATAAAAAAAGATGCTAGGCATCTTTTTTTATTTAGAACATTCTTGATATGTGCTCAAATATTTTTCTGACTATGTCAGCATCAGAAAATCTTATTTTTATTTTGGTTAAATCGGCCATGGTGATCATTACATTTTGAATTATTAATACATTGGTTTCTAGAGATGATACATCGCCGTCTTTTTCATTTGAAACAGAATAATAATTATTGTATTCGCTAGTTAATAAATTGTTTATAGTATTTAAAGAGTTTGGTTTCCCCTTAAAATTTTTCATCTCGTGATATTCGTTATCTATTATGGTTCCATAAGATATGTTTTTTCCGTCAAAGATTATACCTATTTCTTTTTTGTTATTTTCTTTTACATAAAACATAACATAATCCCTTAGTTCATACATATCCTTAACATACTGTATTTCGTCTATAACAATTTTATTTTGTTTAGAATTAGAAGTATTCAATTTTGTTTTCCCCCTTCATTGATTGAATTTTGAATATTATACTAGCACTTTTTGTTTTTGTAGTCAAGTTTTGCTGTTTACAATTAAAATTATTATTGATAGAATAAATATAGATGGGATGTGACTTCATGAGTGAAAGTATTGATTATGAGAATTTAGAAAAAATATTATATGCTGACATGACTAATCCTGAAAAAAAATGGTTTTTTAGTAAATTTGATACTTTAACAAAACTTTGTGAACTAGTTGTAGAAACTTTAAAAACAAGTAATATCAAAAATGAGGACTATGATTATTTCGTTGATATAAACGAATCAATAAATAAAGCAATTTCTTTTTTTGATTATATTGATCCTAATTATGGTTACATGTTTCAAAATATCTTGCAAGAAAAGAACCAAAGTGGTCATAATAGTGTAATTTTTTTAAGAGCTAACGATTATGGTGGTATTAGAAATTCTAATGTTTTTCGCGGCGATGTCACAATTGAATATTCTAATAATTTAGGAGATGTGTTTGAGATAGTTCATGAGATTACGCATAAATTCACATCATCATCCGGGCAAACTGGGACATTTAAAGGAATGTTAGGGGAGATTCCAAGCATAACGATGGAATTTTTACTTAGTGATTATCTGCAAAAAGATAATAAATTTGATGAGAAAGAAATAAAAAAATACAAACTTAAACGTATATCTTCCTCTGTTAATGATGCTTGTGTTATTTTAACTGAGAAAATTTTATTTGAAATTTATTCAAAACATAAACGTTTAACGGAAAATATGGTTAAGGAGAGAATTGAACAACTAGATCATGATAGTATTGAATATGAAATAATAAGTGAAAACTTCCAAGATTATCTATCAACTATAGTTGATAGAGGTTGTACAACCTCTATTTATAGACAAAAATATATTTACGGAATAGTTTTTGCTTCAAAAATTCATCAAGAAATATTAGAGGATAAAAATAACTTTAATTTATTAAAACAATTGATACATATTCTTGGTAATGGTTATAATATTTCGAATAAAGCTTATGAATTTTCTGATGAAAGCATTGATGATTTAAAGAATGCTTTAATCATGGAGCTATCAGATATTAGTAAATATAAAAATGCAAAAATATAGTTGCTATTTAAAATTAAATGTAGTAAAATATTATTGCATTTGGATGCTTAGCTCAGTTGGTTAGAGCACCTGCCTTACAAGCAGGGGGTCATAGGTTCGAGTCCTATAGCGTCCACCATTTATTTTTGTTCGAAAAAATGTTTTCAAATGAAAATATATATGCTATAATTAATTAGTAATTTCAAATGGGCCGTTAGCTCAGTTGGTAGAGCAACTGACTCTTAATCAGTGGGTCTAGGGTTCGAGTCCCTAACGGCCCACCATTTGAGATTAAAGATGCCGTAAAGGTGTCTTTTTTTGTAAAGTAATTGTTATGCCATTGTAACGTTTTTTTAAATATGGTATTATTTTTATAGTAGTTGGAGGTAATTTTATGGCGTACGTAGATTTAGTTGTATTAATAGTGCTATTAGTGTTTGTTATTATTTACTCAAAAAGATTTCAAACTTATATATTTGGTTTTGGAATGATAGATATTTTATTTAGAATATTAAACATTATAAATGGTTTTATTCCGGTTAAAGAAATAAGAACGTTTATTGATACCTACGTTCCTTCGTCAGTACCAGGCGTAATAAACGCATACACCAATGGTATTTTTAATACTATTTTGATATGGGTTTATGTTGTTATAATGGCAATATTTCTATATTATGTTATAAGAATATTTGTAAAAAGAAAAAAGTTTTAAATACTTTTTCTTTTTTCTTTTAAAAGGCTTATATTTGTGATATTATAAGGTTAAAGGAGAAGTAATACGGTATGAAGTTATTAGATGTAATTAATTTTACAGATCGAAAAAAAGGAGAATTATGGGGTTTAGCTAGTACCGTTGATGCTGAAACAAGAAAAATTAACGCCTTATATGATGCCGAGGTAACTAAGATAGAAGATAAAAGAATTGAAAGTTTAAACAACTTAAGAAGTATAGTTAAAAAAGAAACTGATGCTATTTGTGAATCTTACGAATGTGATTGTCATCACAATATAGTAGTAAGGACTCATGGTAGTTGTGTTACGGGTGTTAAAAAAGAAATGACGCCGAATACCAAGCATGTTGTTTATACTTGTGCTTTGTGTCTTAAAAAATTAAAAGAAGAAGAAATTTTACCATCGACTAAGGTTCTTGATTATTTTGGACACGAAGATGCATTGGAACCAGGGTATAATGATTTAGCTATCGTTGATTATGTAAGAAGTATCATAACGGATTGTTTAAGTTATAGTGAATTTAGCGATGATGAGTTAGAAAGTATTATAACCGAGGGATTTAACAAAGTTCCAGAAAGTTATGTAAAAAGGAGTTAAAATTAAGTGTTATGGATATAACTAAGAACATTAAAAGAACAAATGAATATGATAACGAAGTTAGGTCGATTGAGGAAGTATGCCGGCGTGCTAAAAAAATAGTAAAAGAAAGGTATGAAGAGGAACCATGTCATCATAATATTATTGTAAAGTTTTATGGTAGTTTATATTCTTATAACTATGATAAACCTAATTATGTTTGTTTGGGTTGCAATAAAAAGCTAGAAGGGGATATTGATTTTCAAGATAAAAACATAATTGATTTAACTGATAAATTTTGGCCTGATAATATTTCATCGGTTGATGGCTTAACTAACAATTATCTTATTATGTTATATTTGCAAGAATTAGCTTTTGAAGCCGAGAGCAAAATTCCTAACTTTACCGATGAGGATTTTTATGAGATGATAAGGTGCAACACCGCTTACGTTAACGTACCAAAAGATTATCATCCAAAACGTAATAACGTTGACACTGACTAGTTAAAGTTAGTGTTCTTTTTTTGCTTTTTTGATATAATTAGAAAGTACAACATATGATAGGAGATTTAATGATGAACGATAAAATTATTAAAGAAATAAGCACGGAAATAAACGTTAAAGAAAGCCAGGTTAAGGCTGTTCTTTTTATGCTAGAAGAAGGAAATACTATTCCTTTTATTGCTAGGTACAGGAAAGATAAAACTGGTGGTTTAAACGAAGAACAAATAAAGGTCATTGGTGATGCTTACGAATACCAAGTTAACCTACTTAAAAGAAAAGAAGATGTTATAAGATTAATTGATGAAAAGGGTCTTTTAACAGATGAATTAAAAGATAAGATAATGAATTGTACCAAGTTGGTTGAGGTTGAAGACCTTTATAGACCATATAAGGAAAAGAAAAAAACAAAAGCAACAGAGGCTATTAAAAATGGCCTTGAGCCACTTGCTAAAATGATTATGTCTTGTCCTTTAAATGGTGATATTAAATCTATGACTGGTAAATTTATAAATGAAACTATAACTGATGAAAATAAGGCGTTAGAAGGAGCAAAATACATTATTGCAGAGTGGATTAGTGATAATGCATCATACAGAAAATACATAAGAAATTATATGTATAAACATGGTATTATAATAACTAAGAAGAAAAAAGATGCCAAGGATGATGGTAAAACATATGAGATGTATTATGATTATAGTGAGTCGGTATGCAGGATAAAACCACACCGTATACTTGCTATTAATCGTGCTGAAAAAGAAGGGGTTATATCAGTTAAGATAGATGTTGATAAAGAAAAAATCATTGATTATTTGAAACGAAAAGCAGTAAAAAACGAAGAGAGTTTTTGCGCTTTATACATAAAAGAAGCAATTGAAGATGCGTATAAAAGACTTATTTTTCCTTCGGTAGAAAGAGAAATAAGAAGTGAATTAACCGAAAAAGGAATAGATAGTGCAATAAACAATTTTGGTAAAAACTTAGAGGCTCTTTTGCTTACTCCTCCAATGAGAGAAAAAGTAGTATTAGCTTTTGATCCAGGATACGTTAATGGTTGTAAGCTAGCGGTAATAGATAAAACGGGTAAATATTTGGACTCTACGGTAATAAAACCATTCTTAAATAATATATCTGAAGAAGAAATAAACAGGTATAAGTTAGAGGTTGTAGCGCTAATAAAAAAATATAACGTGGATATAATTGCAATAGGAAATGGTACTGCATCACGTGAATCCGAAAGGTTTTGTGCTGATATGATTAAGGAATTTAATATGCCATGTAAGTACGTAATAGTATCAGAAGCGGGTGCCTCAATTTATAGTGCATCTAAAATTGCAATAGAAGAATTTCCTGATTTAGCAGTAGAAAAAAGAAGTGCGGTATCAATTGGAAGAAGATTACAAGATCCTTTATCAGAGCTTGTTAAAGTACCACCGGAAGGAATCGGGGTAGGCTTATACCAACACGATGTTCAGGGTAAAAAGTTATCAGAAAGTTTGGATTTTGTTGTTTCTAAAGCCGTTAATAGTGTTGGTGTAAACATAAACACAGCATCACCATCACTTTTAAAGTACGTATCAGGACTTAAGAAAAATAACATAGAAAAACTAATTAATTATCGAAATCAAAATGGTAAGATATCATCAAGAAGCGAAATAAAAAATGCAAAATTATTAAGCGATAAGACTTATGAACAAGCGATTGGCTTTTTACGAATTACTGAAGGTGAAAACGTACTGGATGAAACCGCAATTCACCCAGAAAGTTATGATGTTGCTTTAAAGCTTTTAGATAAGCTAGGTTTTAGTTTAAATGATGTTGGAACTAATAAGCTAATTGAACGTTTAAATAACGTAAGTAAAGACAAGTTAAAAGATGAGTTGAACACGGACGAATACACACTAGATGATGTTATAGAATCATTAAAAAAACCAAATAGGGATCCGAGGGATGAAATGCCACAGCCTATTTTAAAAAGTGATGTTTTATCTATTGAAGATTTAAAACCAGGAATGAAGTTACAAGGAACGGTTAGAAACGTAGTTGATTTTGGGGCGTTTGTAGACATTGGACTTCATGATGATGGACTTGTTCATATCTCAAAAATATCTAAGAATTATATAAAACATCCGTCTGATGTACTAAGTGTAGGGGATATTGTTGATTGTTATGTTATAGATGTTAATAAAGATAAAGAAAAGGTATCGTTAAGTCTTATTGACCCAAAAGAATAAGGACGAAAAATGGCACCTTTTCTTTTTTTATTGACAAAGTATAAAAATTGAGTATTATATTTTCTAACGGAGATAAAACTATGAAAACAGAAGAAAAAGAGAATTCTAAAAATAAAAGACAAGCAACTTTACTTAAGAAAAAAATTAGTGAATTTAAAGAAGTTACAACAAAATCAATCACTGATTGTAATGCGGTTTATTTGGTTGGGCATAAAAATCCAGATTTTGACAGCATTGCGTCGCTTGGTGCTATGGCACTGGTTTGTAAACGCTTAAAAAAAGCCCCATACATAGTAATGGATCAAGAAGATATTGAAAAATTAGAAAATGACAATGATAAGTATTACGAACATGAAATGATGGAAAAAATAAAGGAGAAGTTTGTCGTAATTAATCTTTCTGATTATGAAAGTAACAAACAAGATAATTCATTGTTAATCGTGTTAGATACAAATGCATATTTTAGAACACCTTTTAAAAACCACTATCAAGATTTTAAGAAAATATTGGTTTTGGACCATCATTGTGTTGATGATAATACGATAAAGGCTAATAATAAACTAATTTTACATGATTGTGCCTCTAGTTGTAGTGAAATTATGTACTGGTTGCTTAAACAATACAGAATAACTCCAAGTGATGTTGATTATTATACCTTTTTATTAATAGGTATAAATTTAGATACTAAAAAAGGTACTAAATCAAATACTATGCCATCTACCCGTGATTGTATAAGTGAACTATTAGAGTTGCGTAAGGCGGATCCGGTTAAAGCTGATCTTTTCTTAAACCCGGCGTATGAAAGTGTAAGAAAGTCATACGAATTGTTTAACAAGGCCAATTGGTTAACTTTAAGATATGCTATCGCAGTAGATAACGAAAATGTATACACAAAAAAAGAGGTTGCTTATGCTGCTGACTTGATGGAATCTTTCGTTTGTGAGGCTGCTATATTTTGTGGTAAAAACAAAGACGGAAAATACGAAGTAAGTGCACGTAGTAATCGTGGTAACGTAGATATTGCGTACATTATGCGTGAATTAAATGGTGGTGGAGGTAGTTTATCTAATGCATCTTGTGATCCTATATACATTGATGCAGAAGGAGAATTAGAAAACAAAAAACTCTTAGATGAAATTAAAGATATAATTTATTTAAAAAATAATGGTCAAAAACAAAAACAGATGCCTCGTAAAAGGTATTATATAAAAAGTAAAAATATAAAAAAGAAAAATAAAGAAGATGATGAATAATCTTCTTTATTATTTTATATAATTTAGTACTTGACAATACACAGTACTAGGTGATATCATTATAACGTGAGGTGATTATTATTAATACTCAATTTAAAAAGGGAGTGTTAGAACTCCTTGTTATGTTAATCGTTGAGGGTGAGGATAAGTATGGATATGAGTTAGTTGAAGAAGTATCTAAAATAGTTGATGTTAATGAAGGTACTATCTATCCGATATTAAAGCGATTAACGAATGAAAATTATTTTGAAACTTATTTAAAAGAGTCGACCGAAGGACCACCTAGAAAGTATTATCATTTAACGGTTTTAGGAAAGGAAAGAAAGGATGAACTTTTAAAAGAGTGGATTAAGTTTAACGAAAGCGTAAGTAAATTTATAAAGGAGAGTGGACAAAGTGAATAAGAAAGTTTTTTTAGAGAAGTTAAGAAAAAAACTTAAAATATTAAATAATGATGAAATAGAAGATATCATAGAGGAATACGAAGGTCATATTAATGAAAAGGTGGCTTCTGGTAAAACTGAAGAAGAAGCGATTAAAGATTTTGGTGATTTTGATGAACTTGTGAAAGAAATATTATCAGCCTATAAAATAAACGAGGATTATGAAAATAATATAAAAGAAAAAAACGTAGTAGAGGATTTTATTGACAACTTCGTATCGTTTTTTAAAGACTTGATTAATAACATTTCTAAAAGGCCAAAAGAAGATATTATAAAATTTATATTTGAGTTTATTGCACTTATAATATTTATTGCAATTTTAAAGTTACCGGTTTTGTTTGTTGAAGAACTAGGTCAATGGATATTTGAAAGATTTATGTCTCCGTTTGGGGAAGTATTATCATTTATTTGGAAATATATGATAGAAATAATATATCTTGTACTTTCCATAGTAGGAATTATAAGTTTTGTTAAAAAAAGATACATGGAAGGTGAAATAGTGGAAGAAAAAGAAGCGAAAAATAAAATCGATGATAAAAATAAAGTAAAAATAGAAAAAAAGGAAAAAGAGAAGGTTGTAAAACATAACAAAAAAGAATCAAGTAGGGTTTTTGTAAGCGTAATAATTAATATAGTTAAAGTGTTTTTAGTGTTTGTTTTAATACCAGCCATATTTAGCTTTATTGGTGCTTTTATATGTATAATAATTGGTGCGGTACTTTTGTTTAGCGGACTTCCTTACGTTGGTATATTTATATGCTGTTTAACCTATGCCATTTTAAATTATATATTCATAGACTTGTGCATTAGATTTATATTCAATAAGAAACTAAATGGAAAGGCTTTGCTAATTAGTGTTGTGGTAACGGTTATTTTGTTTGCAATTGGTGTAGGACTTTCGTTTAATGAGGTAGTAAACACAACTTATGTTGACGGAGTACCAAGTAAGTATAAAGAAATTACTAAGGAAAAGACAGAAATCTATACGGATGATACTAATTTAACATGTTCAAAGCTATATCATACTAATTGTAATTACGAGATAGATGAATCTCAAGGAGATAACATAACTGCGATCGTTACGTATTATGACTATGAAAACAGAAACTTTGATATAACTGATGACTTAGAATACGTAAGAAAAGATAATAAGGAATATTCTTTAAAAGATGCATATTCTATGATTATAAATGATTTAAAGCAAAGAAAGTTTTATAATTATAGTAAGTTATACGAAGTTGATGTAACAATTAAGGTAAGTAGTGCAACCAAGGATAAGACAGTTCAAAGAAGAAACGCACTATTCTGCGAGGGAAAAGAAAATTGTTATTGCACTGATGATGGTTGTTATTATGATGACGATTATGATGCTGAAACTAATTATTATGAAGAGTTTGATAACTATGAAGAATTTTAAAGGGATTAGATATTTTTCTAATCTTTTTTGTTTTATGTTATAATTAATATAGTAAAGAAGAAAGGATGTTAATTATGAAGAATGACGTTGTAGATGCAATTATAGAAATACCTTTTAGATCGAGAAATAAGTACGAGGTAGACCATGATACAGGGAAAATAAAATTAGATAGAGTTTTATATTCAGCTATGGGATATCCAGCTGAATATGGATTTTTGGAAAATACTTTGGCACTAGATGGTGATCCTTTAGATATTTTAGTGATAGGAACTGAACCTACTTATCCGGGTTGCGTGGTTCCTGCTAGGGTTATAGGTTATTTGGAAGCCATTGATAATGGTTTTGAGGATTATAAGTTAATATCAGTAGTGGATGTAGATCCTAGATATAACGAGGTCAATAACTTGCAAGATTTATCTCCTTTTATATTAGATGAGATTAAGAACTTTTTTGAAAATTATAAGACTCTTCAAAAAATAGAGGTAAAAGTAGGAGGATATCATAATAAAGAAGAAGCATTGGCATTAATAAAAAAATGTAAAGAAAGATACAACCAGGAGGTTAACAACCATGAATAAGAAGGTTATTATAGCAATTGTTGTAGTTATTTTTATAATAGCTGCAATAGTTTCGTACGTAAACGAAGTAAAAATTGACAAAGAAATAGAGAATAACAGAAATAATAGTGAGCAAACAACGACTACCACTAGTGATAAAGAAAATAAGGAGGATAATAGTATTATGGATGGAATAACCATTAATTATCATGCTTCAATAAGATTAGAAAAGGAAGGAAAAATTATTTATTTTGATCCTTTTAAAATAGAAGAAGCAAAAAACGATGCCGATTATATTTTCATAACACATTCACATTACGATCATTATTCTGAAGAAGATATTAAAAAAGTAATGAATGATAACACAAAGTTTATTGTAACAAGTGATTTGGAAAGTAAGGTTAAAGCACTTGGTGTTTTAGAGGATAACGTGCTTGTTGTCTATCCTAATGAAGAACATAATATAGATGATATATCTTTTGAGACTATACCTGCTTATAATACAGATAAAACATATCATAAAAAGTCATACAACTGGGTAGGATATGTTATTGATTTAGAAGGTGTTAAATATTATGTGGTTGGTGATAGTGATGTAACCGATGAGTTTAAAAACGTTTCTTGCGACGTTATATTCGTACCAGTAGGTGGAACTTATACCATGACGGATAAGGAGGCAGTAGATGCTATAAACGAAATGAAGCCAAAGTATGCGGTTCCTGTTCATTATGGTGAAGTTGGATCAAGCACTAATGCACAGAATTTCGTAAATGGTTTAGATTCGTCAATTGAAGGAGTGCTATTGAATTAATATGTCAAAAGAAATATACGAAACCTCTCATGGTATACTGAAAGATTATGGTTCTGGTTTAAAACGATATGATGTTAGTGTTGATTTTGTTGATGATGGTTATTTGTTTATTCTAGATTATGGGACATATAACTCTTCTACGTGTAACGTTTTAGAAGATAATACTGTTTTTGTTGGTTATGGAAACTATACCATTACTGACAATGATGAACTATTAAGAAGAAAAGAAGATATAATGAACGAAATATTAGTACCTTTATTTGGAGAAAAAGCAAAACAATTAATAGAAACGGGAATTGGTAACATACCTTTGGCGTTTAAAAAAGCCGAAGAATATATTATCAATAATGATATGTTCGTATCTAATGAAATTGAGCAAATGAGGGTTAAAAACGAATCAAGCTTAAGTAATGATTATGAATACAGAACCGTTTATGATGAAGGGTTAGAAACAGTAAGTTTTTATATTAAAAGTAAGTTATTTGACGATGAATTTGGCATTATAATATATTCTGATGGATCTTTTTACCCGGTTATTAGTGCTAGGCATCTTAACAAAAATCTTACCGAAATGGCTAAAAAACAAAGACTGGAAGCAATAAAAAAATTTATCTATGATATTTTGAAAGTTAAAATAAACTTTGGTACAACGGATGGTGTTCATGATATAAGAATTAAAGATTTACTAGAAAAAGCAATTGAATATGCTAGGGAAAATGGTAATATTGAAAGTACGGACGAAAAAGGAGATATATACACTTATAAAGAGGTTCCTTCTGAAGTTGTTTCCATGCATAATATAGGGAGAATTTAGTTAGTGAAAAACAATATAAAAAATATTTTTAAAAATGGAGCCTGGGTGCTCTTGCTGGCACTTTCTATAGAGTCATATACCTTTAAAAGACCATATTTGGTTGTGTTAGGTACATATTTTTTGATTACCAGCTTTATATTTTTTTCTTGGTTAGATAAATTATTGGAATTAATTAACGTTAAGCTTTCAGGTAAAAACAAACTGTTTTTGATATTTATTAATCTTTTTTAGCAGCGTATTTAATTACACCAGAGGAGACCAATTACCTAAGGTGCATACTTCCAATTAGTTTAATGATAATTACATAGATAGGTGTTATTATTTATAGGAAATTAAAAGAAAGTTCTAAAAAATAGAACTTTTTTTATTTTTAGGGTTGACAAAATAGTTTGTTATTAATATAATGTTAGTAACAGATGAGAAATCTGAATTATTTTTAGATTATGTTATTAACAAAATAGTAATAACATATCATATATTAGTAAAAGAAAGGAGAGGAAACGATGAATATTTATTTAATTAAAATGTTTATAAAAGAAAGTGTCCTCTGATGAATTATTGATTTAAGCTTAAAAACAATTTTATTATTTTTTAAATAATAAAAGAACTTGTTAGCTAACTAGTAAAAATTTTCAATTGTGATATTAATAAAAAGATGAAAACAAAGGAGATGTAAAAATGAAACGTATAGAAGAGTTAGAAAAAGCTTTAATCGTTGTTGATATGGTTAACGGCTTTGTAAGAGAAGGAGCGATGAAGGATAACTACATCGAAAGGATAATTCCAAAAATAGAAGAATTAATAAAAAAATTTAATAAAGAAGATGAAGGAGTAATTTTTATAAAAGATACTCATGAAAAAGATGCTTTAGAGTTTAAAAAGTTTCCAGAGCACTGTGTTAAAAACAGTACTGAAGCAGAATTAGTTGATGAATTAAAAAAATATGAAGAAAGTTCGTTAGTGTATGAAAAGAATTCAACTAGTGCGATATTTGCTCCATACTTTATGAAAGATATAAATAAAATGAAGAATTTAAAGGAAGTATTAATAACAGGATGTTGTACTGATATATGTGTTATGAACTTAGCGGTACCGCTTGTAAATTACTTTGATCAAGAAAACAAAGACGTTCGGGTAATGGTGTTTAAAGATGCTACTGAAACCTTTAATGCACCAAATCATAACAGAGATGAATATAACCAAATGGCTTACAAACTTATGAGTCAAGCGGGCGTAGAGATGATAAAAAAATATAAATAATATGGCCTATAAATAGGCTAAAAATTTTAACTTATGTTATTAACAAAATGATAATAAGAAAGGAATGAGATAATTATGAAAAATGATAATAACAAAACAATGATGACTGATTTTTATGAGTTAACAATGGCTCAAACTTATTTTGAGGCAGGGAAGAAAGATGAGGTGGCGTACTTTGACGTTTTCTTTAGAAAGAATCCTTTTGAAGGAGGTTATACCATATCAAATGGATTAGATAATATTATAGAGTATATTAATAACTTTGAATTTACTAATGAAGATATAGAGTACCTAAGACAAACCGGTAGTTTTACTGAAGAGTTTTTAGAATATTTAAAAGGTTTAAAGTTTACAGGTGATATATACGCAGTACCAGATGGTACACCAGTATTTCCAAACGAACCAGTAATTACCATTAAGGCTCCAATAATAGAGGCACAAATAATTGAGACTGCCGTACTTGCACACTTTAACCATGGATCACTTGTATCAACAGCTACCAAAAGGATTACTAATGAAGCTAAAGGAATTCCGGTAATGGAGTTTGGTGCAAGAAGGGCAAGAGGAGTAGATTCTGCTATAGAAGCAAGTAAATATGCATACATCGCAGGATGCTGTGGAACCTCAAACGTGTACGCAGCTAAAAAATATGATATTCCAGCGATGGGTACGATGGCACATAGTATGGTTCAATCTTTTGATAGTGAATACGAAGCGTTTTTAGCGTACGCGAAAAGTAATCCTAATAACGCAGTGTTCTTGGTTGATACTTATGACACTTTAAAAAGTGGTATTCCAAACGCAATACGCGTTGCAAAAGAGTATTTAATACCAAATGGTTATAAATTTAAAGGAATAAGGATAGATAGTGGAGATTTAATTTATCTTTCTAAAGCAGCCAGACAAATGCTTGATGATGCGGGATTTCATGATGCTACCATTTGCTTATCTAACGGGCTTAACGAATACACGATAAGAGATTTCATAAACAAAGGGGCCGTAATTGATTCAATTGGTGCAGGTGATAATATTGCGGCATCTAAAGAAAGAGTCGGTGGTGTTTATAAGTTAGTAGCAATCGAAAAGGATGGAAAGATAATACCAAAGGTTAAAGTATCTGGTGATACCGTTAAAACAACTAATCCAGGATATAAGAAAGTGTATAGATTTTATGATCAAGATACTCACAAAGTATTAGGAGATGTAATAGCAATGTATGATGAAGAAATCCCTCTTGATAAATATACTTTGGTATCTGATCGTGATCCATGGAAGAAAACAAAACTAGAAGATTATTACGTAAGAGAACTTCAAATATCTATCTTTGTAAATGGTAAACAAGTATATGATGAACCGGATATAACAGCAAGAAAAAAATACTGTGATGAAGAGTTTGAATCTCTTACTGACAGAATAACGGACGTATCTAATCCTCATACTTACTACGTTGATTTGTCTGAAAAAGAAAAAGAGCTTAAAGAATACATGCTTTATGAAGCAACTAAGAAAGCCGCAGAAACTGCTATTGAAAATAATGGTTATGCAAAAACTATTGGAGGCAAATAATGAGAAAAGAAAAAATTGAAGAGTTAGAATCTATTATTGATGGTTTTAAGACGATTAGTAAAGTTAAATTATATAGAGAAGCAAAATTTATTAAGGGCGAAGTTTATTCATGTACTTTAAATAATGGAAAAACGATAACAAGAGAAAAAATAGTTAAAAACGGAAAAGGCGGTAGTGCTTCTATCGTTCTTCCAGTAACTAAAGATAATAATGTCATTTTAACGGTTGAACCAAGGGTATTTTCTAAAAGAACAGTTGGTATTGGTATTCCAGCAGGATATATAGAAGAAGGTGAGGATCCATACGTAGCAGCCTTAAGAGAACTAGAAGAAGAAACTGGTTATGTTCCAAATAAACTAATTAGTTTAGGAGGATTTTATCAGGACATGGGTTGTTCATCAGCTTATAACGAGACGTTTATTGCTCTTGACTGCGAGAAAAAAACTAATCAGCATTTGGATCCAGGAGAATATATAAAATACTTTGACTGTACTTATGATGAGGCATTAGAGTTAATTGATTTAGGTTATATAAAAGGGTGTAATGCCATAATAACTTTAGGTAAAGCAAAAAAATATATGAAAAGAGGTAATTAATATGAAAGAGTTTGACGTGAAAAAAGAAACAAATAACGTAATTAATTTTATTAAAGATTATTATAAGAAAAATAACTTAGGAGGAGCTATAATTGGTATTTCAGGTGGCAAAGATAGCGCGGTTGTAGCAGCGTTATTTACAAAAGCATTAGGAAGCGAAAACGTAATAGGAGTAACGATGCCATGTCATTCAAACAAGAACGATAAAATTGATGCTAAGTTAATTAGTGACTACTATGGTTTTGAAATGGTTAACTTTGATATCACCGGTGTGTTTGACGGTTTTAAAGACGAGTTAAAAAACTTAGGTGATTTTACAAAAGATGAAGTAAAAAACAGTGACATTAACTTAAAGCCAAGACTTAGAATGGCAACCCTTTATTATTTAGCAGCTTTGTATTCTTTCGTTAAGGGTAAAACTTATCTTGTTGCGGGAACTTCAAACAAGTGTGAGTTGTACGTTGGATATTTTACTAAAGGAGGAGACTCTGTTCATGACATTTCACCAATCGCAGATTTTACTGTGGATGAAGTAATTGCAATCGGTAAGTATTTAAACGTTCCAGAAAAAGTACTTTATAAAGCACCAAATGACGGGTTATCTAATCAAACTGATGAAGATAAACTAGGAGTTAAGTATAAAGATATCGCATCTTTCATAGATGATGAAAATAGCGTTGATGAAAAAACAAAGACAAAAATAAAAAGATTACATAATAACAATAAACATAAATTTGTTATTCCAACTTATAAAAGAAACGAGTGATGAAAATGAAAACAGGAGTATTTGTAGGAAGCTTTGATCCTGTCCATATCGGACATACTAACGTTATTAATTATTTAATAGATAAAAAAATAGTCGATAAAGTGTTAGTCATCGCAACCGGTAATTACTGGGATAAGCAAAACATAACGGATTTAAAGAAAAGACTTGATATGTTAGATTTAATTAAAAAAGATAACATAATAATTGATAAAACTCATAATAACTTTAAATACACTTATCAAATACTAAATGCTTTAAAAAAAGAATATAAAAATGAAGAATTATATTTGGTGATTGGAGCGGATAACGCAAATACTCTTCATAAATGGAAACATTATAACGAAATTATACAAAACGGTATAATAGTTGTTGGAAGAGATAATATAAAGGTAAATTTAAAGACGAATAAATTAATATTCATAGATAAAAACTTTGGTAATATATCATCTACCAAAATAAGAAATAAACTAAATGATTTTAAGATCTATTTAGATGATAAAGTTTATGATTACATAAAAAGAAATAAACTTTATGTTTATAAATAAAAAACTTAATTTGTTGTTGTATAATATATTTATAGGATTTGAAATGAGGCGATAATATGCTAGGGGCAATAATTGGAGATGTTGCAGGATCAACTTATGAGGTTAATGAAATAAGAAAAAAGATAAAAAAATCAAAGATAAGTTATGAAGATAGAATTAAAGTGCTAGATGAAAATGTTCCTCTTTTTTTACCTAATTCATCAGTTACTGATGATAGTATTTTAACAGTTGCTATCGCTGATGCGCTTCTTAATAATGAGAGTTATAAAGATAAACTTTTAGAGTATGGAAAAAAAGAAATTACAAGAGGACTTGATATATATGGAAGAAGTAGATTTGGATCTGGTTTCGTAAAGTGGGTTCAAGATCAGACTTTTTGTGAAAGCTATGGTAATGGTTGTGCGATGAGAATAAGTAGCATACCAGAACTTTTAGATGATGATAAAAAGGTAAAAGAAGAAGTTTACAAGGCAACTATTCCGACTCATAATCATCCGGAGTCCTTACTTTGTGTGAATGCTTTAGCAAAAACAATCCTTTTAGCAAAACAAAAAGTTTCAAAAGAAAATATAAAAAAGTATATAGAAAATAATTATTTTCCTTTAAACTATGATATTGAACGGTTAAGATGCAATTATACGTTTTCATCAAGAGCGATAGAATCAGTTCCACAAGCTATTTATTGTTTTTTGATATCAGAAGACTTTGAAGATGCAATAAGAAAGGCTATATCAATCGGTGGCGATACTGATACGATTGCTTGCATGACGGGTTCAATCGCTGAAAATTATTATGGTGTGCCAGAAGAAGTAAAAGAAAATGTTATGAGATATGTTCCGGATTATATGTTAAAAGTTATTGATGAGTTTTACTATAGAAAGAAGGAAAAGGGTAATGTTAAAAGACTTAGTAAATAAATTGATAGACTCCAATAAAACGATATCTACCATGGAGTCATGTACCGGTGGTGCTTTAGCAAGTGAGATTACTAACGTGGAAGGGGCATCTGATGTACTTAAGTTTTCAGCGGTTACTTATTCCAATGAGTTTAAGATAAAAATGGGAGTATCTAAAGATGTGATTGATAAATACTCGGTATATAGCATGGAAACTGCTTGTGAAATGAGCCGTAACATATCAAAGTTTACTAATAGTAATTATGGTGTTGGTATAACTGGTAAGTTTGGTAACGTTGATAAAGCAAATTTATATGGTGATGATTATACCGTGTTTATTAGTATTTATGATAAAGATAATAATAAGTTTTATAATGATAAAGTGAAAGCTGTAAAACAAAACAGAAAAGAAAATAAGATGCTTGTAATTAAAAAAGTAAATGATATGTTACTTGAAATAATATAAAAAGAAGGTGTAAATCATGCCAAACATAAAGTATTTTAGACTTTTTAGTAATGATAACGAAAGGTCCAAAGTTGTGGAAGAAAAGGTAAGAGATAAACTTGTAAAAAACAGTTTTATTGAAGACAAAAATAACTATGATTTAGCAATTGCAATTGGTGGTGATGGTTCGTTTTTAAGAATGGTAAAGCAAACTAATTTTAACAGTGATGTTTTATACGTTGGAATAAACGCCGGAACTTTAGGTTTTGCACAAGAAGTATCTATTGATGATATAGATGATTTTATTGAAGAGTTAAAAAATGGTAGCTACAAAGTAGATTCTATTGGTGTTCAAAAGACGAAAGTCATAAAAGAAAAGTCAGATTCTAATTTTTATTCATTAAACGAGATAGTAATAAGGCAGGAAGATTTAAATACGATTTTACTAGACGTTTATATAGAGGATTCAATGCTTGAAAGTTTTGTTGGCGATGGTCTTTTAATTGCAACTTCTTTTGGTTCTACCGCATATAACTTAAGTCATGGAGGATCAATTGTTTATAATACTTTCCATACTTTGCAAATAACGCCAATCGCACCACTTAATAATAAATCATATCGTAATTTACTTAACTCGGTAATTTTACCAGAAAACAAAAAGGTAACTTTAGTACCTAAAAGAAGTAAGGATATATTAATTACCATAGATGGTGAGAATAAGGTTTATAAAGATGCATTGGAAGTACAGACGTATGTAAATGATAAAAGAATAAAGTGTTTAAGAAGAAAAGATTATAATTTTTCTAAAAAGATAAATGAGAAGTTTTTGAAATAGTTATGATATCATAACTATTTTATTAATTAAAAATATGTTATAATCAATATATATAAAAGAGGTGTTATTATGGATGGAAAAGTGTATGATTCAGAAGAAGCGTTTTTAAAAGATTATGATCCAAATGCTTTTGAAAAACTATCAATGACAACTGATATATTGATAATGAGTGTATCCAGTGAAGAAACGGGTAATTATAGAAAACTAACGGAGAAAAAATTTAGTATTTTACTTGTTAAAAGAGAAAATTATCCATTTAAGAATAAGTGGTGCTTGCCCGGTGGCTTTATTAGAATGGATGAAACCTTAGATGAAGCTGCTAAAAGAATCTTAAAAGATGAAACTAATTTAAAAGATATTTATATCGAGCAGTTATACACCTTTAGTGACGTTAACAGAGATCCTAGAATGAGGGTTGTATCAACGTCATACATGGCATTAGTTGATAAAAACAGACTAAATGATAAACTAAGTAAAAACGCATCTTGGTTTAATGTATTTATGTTAGAAGATGATAAATCATATCACGTAACACTTGATAATGGGACGGAAGAAGTTAAGTTTGTTGTAGGTAAAAAACTAAGGGATTTAACAACTGATAGATATGATTTTAAAGTAATTAAAAATGATAAGTTAGCGTTTGATCATCCGCTTGTAATAGTAAGTGGACTAGAAAGATTAAAAAATAAAATAGAGTACACGGACATCGTGTTTAACATGATGCCAGAGTATTTTACTTTAGGAGAATTACAACAAGTATATGAAGTTATTTTAAATAAAAAATTACTTGATCCAGCCTTTCGTAGAATAATTGCAAACAAAGTAGAAAAAACTGATAAAGTAAAAACTGGTGAAGGGCATAGACCGTCGGCTTTATTTAGGTATAAAAAAGGTAAAAAGAATTAGTTTCTTTTTACTTTTTTGTATAGAAAAATTTAAATCTATAATAAAATAGATACTTATGTTATAATAAGTTAATGAATTGGATGTGTTAATTATGAATAAAAAAGTTGTGGTAGGAATAAGCGGTGGTGTTGATTCGGCAGTTGCGGCCGTTCTTTTAAAAAACAAGGGATACGAAGTTATTGGTATAACATTTGTTTTTACTGATGATTTTGATTCAAAAGATGCTAGATTAGTGTGTGAAAAATTAGGCATTGAGCACCATGTAATAGATTATAAAAAAGAGTTTAAAGAAAAGGTAATAGATAAGTTTATAAGTGATTATAAAAAGGGTATAACTCCAAACCCTTGCATTATGTGTAATAGATACGTTAAGTTTAAATTTTTATATGATGCTAGTGTAAAGTTTAATGCAGATTATATCGCAACTGGTCATTATGCAAAAGTAATAGATAACCATTTATATAAGAGTAGTGATTTAAATAAAGATCAAACATACTTTTTATGTGAACTTACAAAAGAAGAATTATCAAAAGTGTTATTTCCTTTAGAAGGTATTTCTAAAGATGAGGTAAGAAGAATTGCAAGTGATGTTGGATTTGTTAATGCTAACAAAAAAGATTCAACTGACGTTTGTTTTATAACTAGTAATTTTAAAAATTATATAAATGATGCTATTAAGGATAATAAAGGTGACGTAATAGATATTACTTCAATGAAAAAAATAGGAGAGCATAACGGATTATCAAAGTTTACAATTGGTCAAAGAAGAGGACTTAACATCGGAGGCGCAAGCGATAGAATGTTTGTTGTTGGAAAAGACATAGATAAAAACATTTTATATGTTGCGGGGGGAAGTAACACCGATTACTTATTATCTGATTCATGCGTTTTAGATAATGTTAACTTATTTAATGATGATATTAATTGTGATAATTTAACGGCAAAATTTAGGTATAGACAAACCGAGGTACCAGTAAAAGTAGAGAAAACTAATGATAAATTATTAGTTAAATATGATAATGTTAAATCAGTTACGCCAGGACAAATATGCGCTATTTATAAAGGTGATGAATGCATCGGTGGGGGTATAATACTAGAGGTTATGAAAGATGGTAAAAAATTATGGTATTTATAAAATCATAATTTTTTTATTTATGCAATTTATACAAAAACAGAATTTTTGATAATATAACAGTTCCAAAAAATAATAAATTATTATATAAAAACTTAATTTTTGTAAACAA
>CALVIH010000020.1 GCA_944329445.1 uncultured Bacilli bacterium
GCAGAAAGATAATATAAGGAGGAAAACTAATGGGTCAAAAAGTTAATCCTGCAGGTTTAAGACTTGGAATAAACAAGGATTGGACTGCTAAATGGTACGCACCAAGTAAAGATTTCTCTGCAACATTAGAAAATGACATGAAAATCCGTAACTTCTTAGATAAGAAGTTAAAGAATGCAGCAGTTTCTTCTGTAACAATTGAAAGAAGTAACAAAAAAACTGAGGTTAAAATCAGTACTGCAAAACCAGGTGTTGTTATTGGACACGGTGGAGAGGAAATCGAAAAATTAAAGAAACAAATCAACAAATTAGTTGGTGAAGAAGTACAAATTTCCATATTGGAAGTTAAGAACCCTGATTTGGATGCAAAGTTAGTTGCTAACAACATAGCAAGTCAAATTGAAAACAGAGGTTCATATCGTATGGCTCAAAAAAGAGCGATTAGAAATACGATGAGAGCTGGAGCAAAAGGAATTAAAACCTTATGTTCTGGACGTTTAAACGGAGCAGAAATTGCTCGTAGCGAAGGTTATAATGAAGGTACTACACCTTTACATACTTTAAGAGCTGACATTGATTATGCTACGGCTGAAGCTGATACTACTTATGGTAAGATTGGCGTTAAGGTATGGATATATAAAGGTGAAATACTTCCTTCTAAGAAGAAAAATGGAGGTGCTTTCGATGTTAATGCCAAAAAGAACTAAATATCGTAAACCTCACAGAATATATCATGAGGGTAAGTCAAAGGGTAACACTGAATTACATTTTGGCGATTATGGTTTAATGGCAAAGGAAGGAGCTTGGATATCTGCTCGTCAAATCGAAGCTGCCAGGGTTGCCATGACTCGTTACATGAAACGTGGTGGTAAGGTATTTGTTAATATTTTCCCACACCTTTCGTTAACCAAGAAACCTTTAGAAACCCGTCAAGGTAAAGGTAAAGGTAATCCAGAGTCTTGGGTTGCAGTAGTAAAAGAAGGAAAAATTATGTTTGAAGTTTCAGGAGTTTCTGAAGAAGTTGCTCGTGAAGCATTAAGACTTGCAATGCACAAGTTACCTATCAAATGTAAATTTGTAACTAAAGAAGATGGTGGTGAAAAAAATGAAGGTTAAAGAAATTAGAGAACTTACCACTGAACAAATCGAAGCTAAAATAGTAGAAGCTAAAGACGAAATATTTAATTTACGTATGCAGCAAGCTACTGGAAATTTAGAAAAACCTTCAAGAATACATGAATTAAGAAAAGACGTTGCTAGAATGAAAACTATTTTAGCAGAGCGTCGTGAAGCTTAGGGAGGTTTACTTATGGAAAAGAAAAGACATGAAATAGTTGGTAAAGTTGTAAGTGCAAAAAACAATAAAACAATTACAATTTTAGTTGAAACTTATAAAAAAGATCCAAAATATGGTAAACGTGTTAAATATTCTAAGAAGTATACAGCACATGACGAAAATAACCAAGCTAAAGTTGGAGATATAGTTAGGGTTGTTGAAACCAAACCATTATCAAAAACAAAGAGATTTAGTTTAGTGGAAATAGTAGAAGAAGCCGTAATTTTATAGGCACTTTACAAATAAGAAGGAGGAAACACTTATGATTCAACAGCAAAGTCGTTTAAAAGTTGCTGATAACTCTGGTGCTCGTGAACTAATGGTTATTAGAGTTTTGGGCGGTAGTAAACGTAAAACCGGAAACATCGGTGACATCGTAGTTGGAACAGTAAAAAAAGCAACTCCAAATGGTAATATATCAAGCGGTAAAGTCGTAAAAGCGGTTATCGTTAGAAGTAAGTTTGGAATGCGCAGAGATGATGGTTCTTATATCAAATTTGATGATAATGCTTGCGTTATAATCAAAGATGATAAGACACCAGTTGGAACAAGAGTTTTAGGTCCAGTAGCACGCGAATTACGTGATAAGGATTTCATGAAAATTGTATCGTTAGCAAAAGAAGTGTTATAGACCTTTTAAGGAGGAAAAATCATGAATTTAAAAGTTGGAGATAAAGTAATTGTTATTGCTGGTAAGGACAAAGGTAAAGAAGGAAAAATCATCGCTAAGAAAGGTGAAAAGGTTTTTGTTGAAGGTGTTAACATGGTTAAAAAGCACGTTAAACCAAACGGACAAGACCAAACCGGTGGAATTATAGATAAGGAAGCAGCTATTCACGTATCTAACGTAATGATGATCGATCCAAAAACCAAAAAACGTACTAGAATAGCACATGAAATAGATAAAGACGGAAAAAAAGTTAGAATTTCTAGCAAGTCAAAATCTAAGTTAGACTAATAAGGAGGGTAACTATGAACAGTTTAAAAGAAAAATATACTAAGGAAATTATTCCTGAATTAACAAAAAAGCATAATTATACTACTGTCATGGCTGTACCAAAGCTAGAAAAGATCGTAGTTAATATGGGAGTTGGTGACGCAACTACTAACAGCAAGCTTTTAGATGTTGCGGTATCAGAACTTGAAAAAATAACTGGACAACAACCAGTTATTACAAGAGCGAAAAAATCAATTGCTGGATTCAAATTAAGAGAGGGTCAAGCAATTGGATGCAAGGTTACACTTCGTGGAGAAACTATGTATACTTTCCTAGAAAAACTTGTTAAAATCGTGTTACCACGCGTACGTGATTTTAGAGGTATTTCAACCAAAGCTTTCGATGGAAGAGGAAACTATACACTAGGAATTAAAGAGCAAACGATATTCCCAGAAATAGTTTATGATGAAGTTGTAAAAGTACGTGGAATGGACATTGTTTTTGTTACAACGGCAAAAACTAACGAAGAAGCATTAGACTTATTAAAAGGATTCGGTTTACCTTTTAAAAAGTAAGCAAATGGGAGGAAATATATGGCAAAGAAAAGTATGGTCGTTAAACAAAGAAGACCAAAAAAATTCAAAGTACAAGAATATACTCGTTGCAACAGATGCGGTCGTCCACACTCAGTAATGAAAAAGTTTGGTATCTGCCGTATTTGCTTTAGAGAACTAGCATATAAAGGTGAAATTCCTGGTGTTAGAAAGTCAAGTTGGTAAGAGTAAAAATAAAAAAGGAGGATTCATATGTCAGTAACAGATCCAATCGCAGATTTACTTACGCGTATCCGTAATGCAAATCAAATGCGTTATAACGAAGTTGTAGTACCTAAGTCAAACGTTAAACTTGAAATCGTTAAGATTTTGAAGGACGAAGGTTATATAGCTGACTACAAGGTAATAAAAGAAGAAGTACAAGATAACATTGTTATTACTTTAAAATATGGAAAAAACAAAGAAAGAGTAATCTCTGGATTGAAAAGAATTTCAAAACCAGGTTTACGTGTGTATGCTAAAGCAGAAGAAATTCCTACCGTTTTAAACGGACTTGGAATATCTATCGTTTCAACATCTAAGGGTATCATGACTGGTAAAGAAGCTAGAAAAGAAAACCTTGGTGGGGAAGTATTAGCATACGTATGGTAATTCATAAGGAGGGACAATAGAGATGAGTCGTATTGGAAATAGAATATTAACAGTTCCAGAAAACGTAACTGTTACTAACGAAAATGGATGCATCACTGTTAAAGGACCTAAGGGTGAATTATCATTAACGTTAAACCCTAACATAAACGTTGAGGTTGAAGATAACAAGGTTAAGGTTACAAGAAACAGTGATATAAAGAAGACTAAACAAATGCATGGTACAACAAACGCTTTAATTGCTAACATGATTAAGGGTGTATCAGAAGGTTATGAAAAAGGTCTTGAAATAATTGGTGTTGGTTATAGGTTCAACCCAAAAGGAAAAACCTTAGAAATTAACGCTGGTTATTCGCACAAAGTAGAATTAGAAGTACCTGATGGACTTACTGTAGAATCAGTAAGCGCAACCGAAATAACAGTTAAAGGTATTGATAAAGAAGCAGTAGGAAAGTTTGCTGCGGAAATAAGAGAAGTTAGAAAACCAGAACCATATAAAGGTAAAGGTATTCGTTACAAAGGTGAACATGTTCGCCGTAAAGAAGGTAAAAAGGCTTCTAAATAATAGGAAAGGGAGATTATTACAATGATAAATAAAACATCACGTAATGAAGCTCGTAAAGCTAGGCATGCTAGAATAAGAAATAAAGTTAGTGGAACTAGTGAGTTACCAAGGTTATGTGTATTTAGATCTTTGAAGAACATTAGCGTTCAAATAATTGATGATGAAAAGGGAGTAACCTTAGTTAGTGCATCATCATTAGATAAAGATTTAAACATTAAAAATGGTGGTAACATAGAAGCAAGTAAACTTGTAGGAGCTGAAATTGCAAAGAAAGCAAAGAAAGCAAAAATTAGTAAGGTAGTATTCGACAGAGGTGGATACTTATATCATGGACGTGTTAAAGCTTTAGCGGAAGCAGCACGTGAAAATGGATTAGAATTCTAAAGGAGGGTAACGATGGAAAGAAGAAATAATAAACCACGAGAAAAAGAGTATAACGAAACTGTTATTTCCGTAAATCGTGTTACAAAAGTTACCAAAGGTGGACGTCGTCTTCGTTTTGCGGCAACCGTTGCAGTTGGAGACGGAAAAGGTAAGGTTGGCCTTGGAACTGGTAAAGCAAACGAAGTTCAAGATGCAATCAAAAAGGCAATTCAAGACGCAACTAATAGAATAATAAAAATAGATTTAGTTGAAAAAAGAACTGTTTCTCATGATGCTATAGGTACATCAGGAGCAGCAAGAGTATTAATTAAACCTGCTAAGGCTGGTACTGGTATAATTGCTGGTGGATCAGTTCGTGCTGTCTTAGAATTAGCTGGAGTAAAAGATATCATTTCAAAATCACTTGGATCAAACACTAAGTTAAATACCGCAAGAGCTACTATCGAAGCTTTAAAAGATCAAAAATCAGCAGAGCACATTGCTGAATTAAGAGGAAAATCTGTAGAGGAGATTTTAGGATAATGAAATTAAACGAATTAAAGTATAATGAAGGTTCTAAGAAAGATATTAAAAGATTAGGACGTGGATCTAGTAGCGGTACTGGAAAAACAAGTGGTAGAGGAGAAAACGGACAAAACTCTAGAAGCGGTGGAGGAGTAAGAGTTGGTTTTGAAGGTGGACAATTACCTTTATACAGAAGACTTCCAAAACGCGGATTTTCAAACGCAATGTTCAAAAAGGTTTATACCACAATTAACGTATCTGATTTGAATGCTTTTGAAGATGGTACGGAAGTAACTCCAGAATTATTATTTGAAATGGGTATCATAAAGAAACAATTATCTGGTATCAAGGTATTAGGTAATGGTGAATTAACTAAAAAATTAACTGTTAGAGCACACAAGTTCTCTGACGTAGCTAAAGAAAAAATAGAAAAAGCAGGCGGTAAAGCTGAGGTGATGTAAGATGTTTAAAAACATTAAACAAATCTTTTCAGCCAGAAACAAAGATATTAGAAATAAAATCTTATTTACACTGCTAATACTATTTATATATAAGTTAGGAACAGCGGTTCGTGTTCCTGGGACTGAAAATATCACACAAGATTTAGGATTTTTGGAACTATTAAACGTAATGGGTGGTGGATCACTTAGAAACTTCTCAATCTTTGCATTAGGAGTTACACCATACATCAGTGCTTCAATAATCGTTCAACTACTGCAAATGGACATCGTTCCATACTTCTCTAATTTGGCTAAAGAAGGTCATACCGGAAGGGTTAAGTTAAATAAAATAACTAGGTACATGGGAATTGCACTTGCGTTTTTGCAAGGACTTGTAATGTCATTTTCGTTCCTTGGTGAAGGTGCAACGTCAATCGAGTACTTAAGAACCACTTTAATACTAACCGCCGGAACATGTTTCTTGCTTTGGTTAGGAGACCAAATAACCCGTAAGGGTGTTGGAAACGGAATATCAATGCTTATTATGGCTGGTATTTTAATAAGTACGCCGAGTATGATGGTTGATGCGTTTGGTTCTTTCGTAGTTAGTGGAACGGTTCAAGAAGTGGCGTTAGGAATTACTAAGTTCATATTATTCTTACTTGTGTATATCGCAATAATAATTGGTGTGGTATTTATTGAAAAATCTGAAAGAAGATTACCAGTTCAGTATTCGAATAAAACCACTAGTGCGTACGGAGCAAAACAAACGTACATACCATTCAAATTAAACTCTGCTGGGGTTATGCCAGTAATCTTTGCTTCAAGTTTAATTTCGATACCATCACTTATTGCAACGTTTATTAAAAAAGATTCATTCTCATTATTCGTAAATAGTTACATTAACTATAATACGGTAACAGGATTTATATTATATATCTTACTCATAATCTTATTTACGTACCTTTATACGTTTATGGCAGGTTTAAAACCAAAGGACTTGGCAGAAAACTTAAATAAACAAGGTGGTTATATTCCAGGAATAAGACCTGGAGGAGAAACTAAGAAATATATTAGTAAGGTACTATCAAGAACAACGTTCTTAGGAGCGGTATTCTTAATTGTTATAGCAGGACTTCCAATTATTGTTTCAAACATAAGTAGTTTACCTACCAGTGTAACGGTTGGAGGTACTGGATTATTAATCGTTGTTGGTGTGGCACTTGAAACTTATAATCAAATTGAAAGTAGCTTATCAGCAAGAAGATATGAAAGGGGTTACAGAAGATAATGAAAAATATAATCTTTTTAGCGCCACCTGCCGCAGGTAAGGGAACGCTTTCTGAAATGTTAGTTGAAAAGTATGGGTATGGTCATATTTCAACAGGTGATTTGTTAAGGGAAGAGGTAAAAGCAGGAACTCCTCTTGGTAAAGAAGCTGAGGGGTTAATGAAAGCCGGTAAATACGTACCAGATGATCTAATCATTAAACTTATTTCAAACCGTATAACAAAACCTGATTGCGAAAATGGTTACATACTAGATGGTTTTCCAAGGACTTTACCTCAAGCTGAAAAATATGATGAATTGTTAAAAGAACTTGGAAAAGACTTAGGGGTAGTAATCTTTATTGAAATTGATAAGCAAATGGCAATAGAAAGAGCTTGTTCAAGAATTACCTGTCCTAAGTGCGGAAGAATATTTAATAAGTATTCCAATGAAATGAAGCCAAAGGTGGAAGGCGTTTGTGATGACTGTGGTACGGAATTAACCCAGCGCGCGGACGATAACGAGGAAACGTTCATTAAAAGGTTTGATGAGTACATGGAAAAAACTATGCCACTTTATGATTATTATAAAGAAAAAGGTGTACTAGAAACCATAAAAGCTCATTCAAGTAAGTATGATACTTTTAATGAAGCAGTTGCGATTTTGGAAAAGTAAGGCGATATAATGATAAGCATTAAATCAAAAAGAGAAATAGAATTAATGGAAGTTGCTGGTAACATAGTTTATCAAACTCACCAACACATTAAACCATTAATAAAACCGGGAGCTAATATTTTAGATATTGACTCCGAAGCAGAAAAATATATAATAAGTAAAGGCGCAAAGCCTTCGTTTAAAGGTTATGAAGGTTTTCCGAACGCTACTTGTATTTCAATAAATGAAGAAGTAGTACACGGAATACCACATAACAGGAAACTAAAAAAAGGTGATATAGTATCTATTGATATCGGCGCTGATTATAAGGGCTACCATGGAGATTCCGCTTGGAGCTACGCCGTAGGAGAAATAGATGATGATAAGAAATACTTGATGGAGCATACCGAAAAAGCTTTATGGGAAGGTATCAAGGTTGTTAAACCAGGTGCAAGAATAGGTGATATTGGTTATGCTGTGGAAAAGTATGCAAATGAACATAACTTGGGAATCGTAAGAGAGTTATGTGGTCACGGTGTAGGAAATCACCTGCACGAGGAGCCAGATGTTCCTAACTATGGTTTAAAAGGTACCGGACCAATTTTAAAAGAAGGAATGGTAATAGCAATAGAACCAATGCTTAACTTAGGATGTGATGACATCGTAGTTGAGGATAATGACTGGACGATAACAACCTTAGATAGAAAACCTTCTGCTCATTTTGAACACACGGTTTTAGTTACTAAGGATGGTTACCAGATATTGACAGGAGAGTGATTATAAGTGGCTAAAAAAGATGATGTAATTGAAGTCGACGGAAAAGTTATAGAACTTTTAAAGGGCGGAGACTTTAAGGTACAATTAGAAAATGGACACGTTGTAGAAGCTCGCGTTTCTGGTAAAATGCGAATGAATAAAATTCGTATCTTACCAGGTGATACAGTGTCTTTGGAAATATCACCTTATGATTTAACACGTGGGCGTATAACCTATAGAAAATGATAGGAGGAAATAAAAATGAAAGTTAGACCATCAGTTAAAAAAATTTGTGATAAATGTAAAATTATTAAACGTAATGGGAAAGTAATGGTTATCTGTGAAAACCCAAAACATAAACAAAGACAAGGATAATAGGAGGTGCAAGTTATATGGCACGTATAAAAAACGTTGATCTACCAAACAAAAGAATAGAAATAGCATTAACTTACATTCATGGTATTGGTAGAAAGTTATCTAGACAAATTTTAACTAAGTTAAACATCAACCTTGATACTAAGGCTAATGATTTAACTGACGAAGAAATTTCTAAAATTCGTAAAGAATTAGATGGTTATCTATTAGAAGGTGACTTAAGAAGAGAAGTTTCAATGAACATTAAAACAAAGATGGAAATAGGATCTTACCAAGGTTTAAGACACCGTAAGGGATTACCTGTAAGAGGTCAATCTACTAGAAGTAATGCTAGAACTCGTAAGGGTAGAGGTAAGACTGTAGCAAACAAGAAGAAGTAGGAAAAAGGAGGATATAAAATGGCTTACAAATCAAGAAAACGTAAAGTTAAAAAGAATATCCCTGAAGGACAAGCTCATATACATTCTACTTTTAACAATACGATCGTTACTATTACCGATAAGGAAGGTAACGCAGTAGCATGGGCATCAAGTGGAACTTCAGGATTTAAAGGAAGTAAGAAGAAAACTCCGTTCGCAGCTGGTATGAGTGCAGAAGCTGCAGGTAAAGCAGCTTATGATTCTGGTATGAGAAAGGTAGATGTTTTCGTAAGAGGATTAGGTTCTGGTAGAGAAACTGCTATTCGTTCGTTACAAACCGCTGGATTAGAAATTCTTTCAATCACAGACGTAACACCAGTACCACATAATGGTTGTCGTCCACCAAAACGTCCACGTGGATAATTTTAGGAAAAGGGAGTGAATTTACGTGATAAAATTCGAAAAACCAATATTCAAAGTTGCTGAGTATGTAGAAAGCAGAAACTATGGAAAATTTGAAATCGAACCTTTAGAAAGAGGGTTTGGTACAACACTTGGAAACGCACTTAGAAGAGTAATGTTATCATCATTACCTGGAGATGCTATAACTAGTGTTCACATCGACGGTGTCCTTCATGAATTCCAAACGATTGATGGAGTTATTGAGGACGTAACAGGAATTATATTAAATTTAAAAAACGTAGTTGTTAAGAACCATACTGACGAGGTAAAAACTATTAAGTTGAACGTTAGTCGTGAGGGTGTTGTAACCGCAGCTGACATTGAAAAGGATGCAGATGTTGAAATTATTAACCCTGAACAAGAAATTGCTACGTTGGTTAAAGGTGGAAAACTTAACATGGAAATGACCGTTGGAAATGGTCGTGGATATGTAAGAGCTGAAGCTAATAAGAAATTATTAGGAGACGTTAAATTAAATACCATTGCAATGGATTCTAACTTCTCTCCTATTGAAAGAGTTAATTATGAAGTAGAGGGAGCTCGTGTTGGGCAGGATGATACTTATGATAAATTAACAATGGAAATTTGGACTAATGGTTCAATGAAACCAGAGGAAGCTATTGCTTTAGCATCAAGAATAATTATCGAACACTTTGAAATATTAACTAAGTTAGATGAAATAGCTGACGAAACTGGTCTTATGAAACAAAACGTTGATGACTCAAAGACCAAGGCACTTGAGATGTCTATTGATGAATTAGAATTCTCAGTTAGAGCATATAACTGCCTAAAGAGAGCTAACATTAACACTTTACAAGACTTAACTCAAAAGTCTGAAAATGAAATGATGAAAATCCGTAACTTAGGTAAGAAATCACTTAAGGAAGTTATCGATAAGGTTAAAGAAATGGGATTCTCATTTAGAAACGACGACTAAAAAATAAGGAGGAATACAAATGGCTTATAGAAAATTAGGACGCACTAACAAACATAGAAGAGCTATGCTTGCTAACCTAACTAAGGAGCTAATTAAAAATGAACGTATCCAAACCACAGAAACACGTGCTAAGGAAGTACGTAAATGTTTTGATAAAATGGTTACGTATGGAAAAAATGGTAGCTTAGTTGCTAGACGTAACGCACTTGCATTCTTACATAACGATAATGAAGCCGTTAAGAAAGTATTTGACGAATTATCTAAGCGTTATGAAAATAGAAATGGTGGATACACTAGAATACTTAAGTTAACTGAAAGAAAAGGCGACGACGCGTTAATGGTTGTCCTTGAATTAGTTGATTAATTAAAGAACCTTCCAATAGGTTCTTTTTTTGTTTTTTCCACAGCAAAATAAAATATTGACGGGACGTATGATATATTAAGCATAGGATCGCATTACTATTTATATCCTATTACAAAAAGAAGAACAAGTAGTGGTTAGTGTAAATTTTAAAATTAATGACGTAAAACCGACACTTTTTTCTTTCATAAAGTATTAATATATGATATAGTAAAAATAGGACCAATGCTTTTGCGGTTCAATATGAAGAAAGGAGGATACCATGAAAAAAATAAAACTATTAGCATTTGCTTTTGTAGCATTTTTATTTGCGGGAATTATGAGTGTAAGTGCAATTCACATTGATGAGTTATATGATGGAAGTAACCTAAAGGCAGAAAAACAAGACGATGGAAGTTATCTTCTTACTTTAACTGGTGATGCAGCTTTAGATTTAATAATTCAAAATGGTGAGGTTGCTACACTTGATTTAAATGGTCATACTTTGACTAATTATTTACAACCAACTCCAGCAGATCCTAAACATCCAGCACCTTGTGAAGCAATAAAAGTAGAAAATGGAGCAACACTAACCATTATTGATTCTTCTAATGGAAAAGGTGTTGTAACACAAGTTAAGGAATCAAGTTATAGTGTTATTACAAATTTAGGTACACTAAATATTAAAGCTGGCACGTTTAAAACAGATTTAGATTTTTATGTTATAAGAAATGAAGCAAACATGACTATTTTTGGAGGTAATTTTATTTCAACTTCCAACAAGACTTCATTAGTAGGTAACATACAATACGAAGATAAAAACGTTACACCAAGATTAACTGTATCCGGTGGTAATTTTGAAGCTAATCAAAATGCTTTAAAAAACTATGAAAATAGTATAGTTAATATTACCGGTGGTGAATTTACAAGTAAAGATGCTTTTGCATTAGATAACTCAGGTTATGCAAGTGTAACTGGAGGAGAATTAACGTCAGTTAATAATAGTGCTATTAGGTTCCAAATTGATAGTACTAAAGATAATGAGTCAAGTTTAAAAATAAATGGTGCAACTTTAAATTCTAAAGAAGGTATAAGTGATTTAACCATTTATGATAACGCATTAGACGAAGATGTTACTAATGATTATAACGTTAATTTAGATGATCAAGGAAACGTTGTTATAGAAGAAAAACAAGAAGATGTAACAACAGGTGTTGTTACAACTACTACTCAAGCAGTAGAAGAAAATCCTAATACTGCAGATAACGTTGGTTTATATGTTATATTAGCGTTAGTTGGACTAGGAGTAGTTGGAATAACTACTAAGAGTTTAATTAAACATCATTAATAATAAAAACTACTTAAGAAAAACTTAAGTAGTTTTATTTTGTTTCTAATTTTATAAGTTTAGCATGCATTACAACCCTATTTCCTTTGCTATCTTTACACGTTGATAAAGTTAAGATTTTATCATTTTCGTTTGGAATTGCGCTAAATTCTATTTTACTCCTGTTTTTTAAAGTGGTTACAAATTCTTTGAAATATTCGTTGGAAGGAAACTTAGTTGTTATGTAATAACTTTCGGCTTCTATCGTATAAACGGAAAACACTTGCCAAAGGGTGTTTTCTTTAGGTGTCGAGAATTTTATTATATGGTTATTTTTATTGTTATACCAAGAGCTTTTAAGGATGTTTTTTAAACTACCAAACATAGTTGTATCTACTCTACCATGAGCATATATTACGGTGTTTTTATCAAAGTTATCAAGGTCGTTACGGTAATCTGCAAAAACCCATCCTGCTTTATTACTTGTCTTATCATAAGAGTGATTTAAGTAATATTTATTATCTGTTGTTTGAACTACTGGATAATTAATGTTTGTCCCTTCGACTTTTATCCATCCGACGGTATCACTATTTTTTTTCTTTAAATCATCAAAGTTGACGCTAAGCATATCCATTTTTATGTAATTCCAATAATCGTTATCTTTATCATCTGGAGGGTTAATATTTTGGGTGTTTTCTTCTATAGCTTGTCTTTCTTCCGTATCCGCATTATCTATTATTTCTTCTTCAATATCTTTTGTTTTATTACTATCTTGTTTCCAGATAAATAGTTTGAAGGTAGAAAAAATAAGTATTATTATAAATATAATTAAAATTGTTACCCTAATCCATTTTTTAAGAATTAGTTTCTTTTTTTTCTTAATTACCTTTGTTCTTTTTTTCATTCCATTGTGTATCATAATTAACCTCGTATTTTGATTATATCATATATATGGTGCTTTTATCGAATAACATTTTATTTTGTTTTTGGTTATGGTATAATTATCATGGTGATAATATATGATAGCGCTTGTTACTGGAGCATCAAGTGGTATAGGAAAAGATTTAGCTCTAAATCTTAGTGATTTGGGTTATGAACTTATTCTGGTTGCTAGAAATAAGAAAAAATTAAACGAAGTAGCTAATGAGTGTAAGACCAAGGTAAAAACAGTTGCAATTGATTTATCAAAAGAAGAAAACTGTAAAGAATTATTTAAAAAGTATAAAAACGTTGATGTACTTATAAATAATGCTGGTTATGGTATATTCGGTGAATTTAATAAAACCGGTCTTGATGATGAATTGAACATGATTGATTTAAACATTAAGGCCGTACATGTTTTAACAAAGTTATATTTAAATGAAATGATAAAAAAAGACAGCGGAAGAATCCTTAACGTAGCATCATCAGCGGCCTTTCTACCAGGACCTTTAATGTCAACGTATTATTCTTCTAAATCTTATGTTTTTAAACTCACAACGGCTATTTATGAAGAATTAAGAAGAATTAAATCAAATGTTAAGGTATCAGTTTTATGTCCTGGTCCAGTTAACACTAATTTTAATGATACGGCCGGAGTTAGTTTTTCGGTTAAGGGTTTAGATAGTGATTATGTTGCTAGCTACACAATTAAAAAAATGTTTAAAGATAAACTAGTGATTGTACCTGGTTTTATGAATAAGCTATCGGTAATAGGGTGTAAGATTGCACCACTTAAAATATTGTTAAAAATAGATTATAACATTCAAAGGAAAAAGGAGAAATAAAAATGAAGAATAAAAAAGGTTTTACATTGGTAGAATTACTTGCGGTAATAGTAGTGCTTGGTATAATAATGGCAATTGCTGGAACGGCGGTGTTAGGTCAAAGAAAAAGAGCTAACGTTGAAGCGGCCAAAAACATAGAAGAATCCATTAAGGATTTAGGAGCGGGAATATACACTTATGAAAGTAGTCAAGTGGAAAGTGATTTTATGACCGCCTATAGAACAGGTGAGTTTAAAATATCGATTGATAAGTTAGGTGAAGCAGGTTATTTAAAGGATTTATCGTCATCTGGTAAAATAAAAAATCCTGCCGGGGGAGATGACTGTGATGGATACCTAGTAGTAGATCCTTCTGGAGATGAAATGTTTATGGGATATATTAATTGTCCAAATCTTTATGCTACTGGGCAAGAAGGCGATGATTATGATATTACAAAATATGAAGAAATAAATGGTATTGATGATTTTTCTGATGATTTAACATCATCAATAGAATAAAAAACATATGAAAGGGCTAGCTAAAATTTGGCTTTTTCTTTTTTTTGTTATATAATAAATCCTTATGTTTTAAGGAGGTGAAAAACATGGCTATATTAAGTATAAATAACCTTACTTTTAGATATAAAAATAAGTTTGTTTTTGATAACTTTAATTTAGAAGTAGAACGAGGTTCGTGGGTAACTATAGCGGGTCCTAATGGGGCTGGAAAAACAACGCTTGTTAAAATACTTGCGGGGCTTGAAAAATCTTATGCTGATATAACCATATTTAATAAACCTCTTAATAAGAAAAACATGTATGATATAAGACGTGAAATAGGTTTTGTGTTTGATAATCCTGATAATTTTTTTGCATGTGAGACAGTTGAGGATGAGCTTGCTTTTTCTTTAGAGAATTTGGGTGTATTTCCTAATACCATAAAAAAGAAGATTAAGGACGTGGCAAAAATATTAAAACTTGATGACTTATTAAAGGAGAATCCATGTGATTTGTCTGGTGGGGAAAAGCAAAAGGTTGCCCTTGCCACCGCGCTAATGTTAGAACCAAGGATTTTGGTGTTAGACGAGGCTCTTCTTATGATTGATGTTAAAGAGCGAGACGAAATTTTAAAGACTTTAAAAGAATATAACAAGCAAAAAAGAGTAACCATTTTATCCTTTACTCATAATTTAGAGGAAGCTATATACTCAGATAGGCTTATAATCTTAAACAAAGGTGTAATTACCATTGATGGTGCTTTCCCAGAAGTGTTTAGTGAAGAGCGAGTGATGAGAAAAATTGGTCTTGAGGTTCCTTTTGCAATTGAGCTTTCGGAGAAACTTAAGGTTTATAACATAATTGATCATATGGAACTTGATCTTGAAAGGTTGGTGTCTTTAATATGGAAGTAATTTTTAAAGACGTTAGTTTTTCATATAATTATAAAATGGAAAACGAAAAAGTAGCCTTAAAGAACATTAACTTATGTTTTGAAAGTAACTTAATTCATGGTATTATTGGTCCAATTGGTAGTGGTAAGTCTACCATGCTTGAACTTATGAACGGAATAAGTCTTCCTACCAAAGGTGAAATAATAATAGGAAAGTATAACTTAAACAAAAAGAATTTTAATTTTAATAAGTTTAGGTACGACGTTGGTCTTGTGTATCAATTTCCTGAAAAACAATTTTTTTGCAACACGGTGGGAGAAGAAGTTGCTTTTGCAGAAAAGATATTTTCTCCTAAAAACAAAAACATTAAAAGTAAGGTTATAAAGGTTTTAAAGATGGTAGGATTAGATGAGTCATATATATCACGTAGTCCATTTAGTTTAAATGGTGGAGAAAAAAGAAGGGTCGCAATTGCCTCGGTTCTTATCTCTAATCCAAAACTACTAATAATGGATGAACCTACGATTGGTCTTGACAACAACAGTAAAAAAAGATTGATGAGGATGTTAAAAAAGCTTAAGACCATGTATTCTAAAACAATAATAATAGTAACCCATGACGTTGATATGCTTTATGAAATAGTTGATAATGTTGTTGTTTTAAACAAAGGTGAAGTTGTAGTAGAAGGTAATAAACTAAATGTTTTTGCAAACGTCGAACTATTGGAGAAAAACAAAGCTCCGGTACCAAACGTAGTTAAGGTAGAAAAGATGATTTATGACAAAACAGGTATTGACTTGGGGTATTTGCCTGATATGAATTCTTTGGTAAGAGCGATAAAGGAAACTAAAGAAGAATTAGAGGTGGTCTCTTATGAATAGTAAGTATCCTTTTTTTAAATACGTTACTGGTGAATCTAAAATACATCTTATGAATTCTAAAATGAAAATAATATGGTTTTTAATTACTCTTTTAGCAATCATATTGATAAACGATTATGTGTCTTTATTACTCTTTTCGTTGTTTTTAACGTTTGTAATGGGATTTACAAAAATAGATTTCCTAGCGTACCTATCAAATGCTTTAAGCGTGTGGGTAATGTATCTTTTTGTTTTTGTGATTGTATTTTTAATTACGTTAAACATAAATCTTGCAATAATAAGTGGTATTAAATTGCTATTAATTGTTACGTTGTTTCTTATTTTAACGTTTACCACATCACTAAGTGAGATTGCGTGGGGATTTGAGTGTACCTTTATTAAACTAAAGAAAATAAAGGTACCAGTTTCTAAAATATCTCTTAGGATAGCGATGGACATTAAGTTTATTGCAACTTTGTTTGAGGAATCAAAAAGCATTAGAAAATCCATGGCATATCGTGGTGTACCATATAAAAAATATGGAATAGCCTCTTTTAAAAGAATGATTGTGCCAGTAATATCTATTTCTTATAAAACCTCAAGAAGAATGGTTAAGGTAATGCGTTTAAGGTTTTATGGTAATTCTAAAAGAACCAATTATCATGAAAATAAGGTTACAAGCTTTGATAAGTGGTTGGTTACCATACCAGTATTACTTATTTATTTCGTTATTTGGTTAGGATGGTGTTAGTTATGAGATTTTTAATTGATTTTTCATATTCTGGAAGTAGGTTTCATGGTTATCAAAAACAACCAGGGAAAAGAACCATCCAAGAGGAAATAGAAAACATACTAACCAATATAAATGGTGGTAAAAAAGTTATAATATATGCCTCGGGTAGAACGGATGCCAAAGTCAATGCACTTCATCAAATGGCCCACTTTGACCTTGATAAGAAAATTACTGCTTATAAGTTACTTGGTGCTCTTAATAGTTACTTACCTGAAGATGTTTATGTTAATGAAGTGAATGAAGTATCTTCGGATTTTCATGCTAGGTACATGGTGAAGTCAAAAACATATGAATATAATATAAACACAAAAACATATAATCCTTTACTTCGCACCCACGTGTATCAATATTGTAAACCCTTAAACATAAATAAAATGAACAACGCTTTGAAGTATTTTGTTGGGAATCATGATTTTACAACCTTTACCTCAAGTGAGGACAAAAGAAAAGATAAGGTAAGGATTATATATAACGCTTCTTTAAAAGAGAAAGATGGTATAATAACAATAGCTTTTGAAGGTAATGGATTCTTAAAGTACCAAATAAGAAACATGGTCGGTACCTTAATTAAAATTGGCGAAGAGAAAGTTTCTCCTGATATTATTCCAACGTTATTTAAGAAGAAAGACAGAAAGTCAGCTTATCTTTGTGCACCCGCTGAAGGTTTGACTTTGGTTAACATTAAGTATTAAAAAAATAGTTTTCAAATTAATGAAAACTATTTTTTATTTAACGTCATTTATTAGGTCTACTAGTGTTTTAATTCCAATTAAACCACAAATACCAACTAATATATATACTATCCTAGAACCTAATACGTCGGTACCACCAAATATTGTAGCAACTAGGTCAAAGTTAAATAAACCAATTAATCCCCAGTTTAGCGCACCAATGATCATTACTGTTAGGGCAATAATTTGTAATGTTTTCATAATTTTTCCTCCTTTTATACTTATATGATAATCAAAAAAAACGGTTTTATACGTGAATATTATTAAATTTTTAACCATATAATTAAATGAAAATAAAAGAGGTGAATTGATGAAAAAGTTTTTATGTTCTTTATTAGCAATTGTTTTTGCATTATGCTTATCCGGTTGCGGAAAGGAAAGTGAGAAAACGGTACTGGAAAAATTATCTAAAAATATTGAAAAAACATCTGGGTATAAATTAGAAGCAGAAATGGAATTAATAAATAATGAGGATTCATATAAATATGATGTTTCCGTATCTTATAAAAAGAAAGATAACTATAGAGTATCACTTAGAAACCAAACTAATAACCATGAACAGATAATACTAAAGAATACTGATGGAGTTTATGTTTTGACACCTACTTTAAACAAAAGTTTTAAATTCCAAAGTAAGTGGCCATACAATAACTCTCAAAGTTACTTATTACAATCAGTTATAAGTGACATGGAGAATGATTCAAAACTAAGCATGAAGAAAAAAAGTGGAAATTATATATTTACTAGTATGGTAAATTATAAAAATAACGCTAATTTAACACATCAGGAAGTTGTGGTTGATAAAAACTTAAACATAAAACAAGTAACTGTTTATGATGATCAGGAAAACGTCGGTATAAAGGTAGTTTTTAAAGAAATAGATATGAATGCTAAGTTTAAGAGTAACTATTTTGTGCTAGAAGAAAACATGGAGGCATGGGAAAATACTAAAGAAGAAACTACGACTGATCAAACTGAAGAGACTGCAGCTATACTAGATGAAGCCATTTATCCAATGTACTTACCAGAAGGTACGTATTTAGAAACTGAAAAAACGGTTGATATTGATACTGGTTCAAGAATAATACTTACGTTTGCTGGAGATACACCATTTATGTTAGTTGAGGAACCAGCCGTAAAAGAAGATGAGTTATCCGTAATTCCCACCAGTGGAGATTTAGATATATTTAGGGACTCAGTTGCAATAATAGGAGATACTTCGGTAAGTTTTGTAAGCGATGGCGTGGAGTATTATCTTGTCTCTAGTGAAATGGAAGTAAGTGAACTAGTTAACGTCGCTAAATCAATATCGGTTATGCCAGTTAGTAAATAATGTTTTATTTGTCGCCAATTTATGATAAAATTAAATAGGTGATAATAATGAAAGAAGAAGTAAAAAACGGAATAATAATTGCAGTGGTAGTAATTCTAATACTGGTTATAGTATATTTTACGACCGCGGTGTTCATGACTGGAGAAATTGGTGGAACATCAAGTGATAGTGAAAAAACAACAACATCAGCAGCTACCAACACCGAGGATTATGATAATAAAATTGTTGCAGGTAGAGTTTTTAATCAGAAGGAAGATAATTACATGGTTGTGTTGTTTTCTAAAGAAAAAGCAAGCGAAGACTTAACCAGTGCTATAAATAGTTATGATAGCTCTTCAAAAAATGTTAAGTTATACATGGTGTTATTAGACGAAGCGGTTAATAAGTACGTGGTATCAACTGAAGATAACACTAATCCTTCTAGCAGTACGGACTTAAAAGTTAAGGAAAGTGCTCTTTTGGTAATTTCATCTGGTAAGGTTACATCTTACATAACAGATGAGGAGCAAATAATTAACGCACTAAAGTAACTTTAGTTACTTTTTTTCTTTTAATTGTGCTATACTTTTATTATGCGGAGGTTAATATGAAACATGTAAATAATGATAAAAAAAATAAAGAAGATAATAAAAAAGACAATCTAAAAAAAGAAATAAGCGAGCAAAAGCCAAACGATAATGATGGTAAAAAGTTGGATAAAAAAGACAACTTGATAAATAAATTTTTAAATAAAAAAACAGATTTTAAAGTTTATGAACTAATATTATTTGCAGTATTAATAATGATGGTTTCCGTATTTTTAACCGTTGTGGTTATGAATGATATAGTATCAAAAAATAACACAAATAGTTATTCACCTTCGAAAATGGATTCGGAACTAGCAGAGTTTGAAGAGGTTTACGACTTGATAAACGATTCTTATTATAAAGACGTTAATAAGAAAACGCTAATTGAAGGAGCAATAAATGGCATGCTTGATTCTTTAGATGATCCGCATACTAGTTATTTTAACAAAGCTGAAACGGAAAATTTTAATGAACTTATGAATGGCTCATACGAGGGAATTGGTGCGGAAATTTCTCTTGATCAAGATGGAAATGTAATTGTATTTTCAGTATTTAAAAATTCTCCAGCGGCCGAAGCAGGATTGAAATTTAATGATAAGATACTGGTGGTAAATGGAACTAGTACCAATGGTATGAACACAACGGAAGTAGTTTCCTTAATAAAAGACGAGGATAGAGACACCGCGGATATAAAGATTGAAAGAGATGGACAAACGCTAGATGTTGAGGTTGAAAAAAGAATTGTAGAAATAGAATCGGTAGAGTCAAAGATATATGAAGTTGACGGAAAGAAAATAGGTTATGTGTTAATCAATACATTTGCTAATAACACGTATGAACAGTTCAGGGAAAACATAGAAAATCTGGAAAAACAAAATATATATGGTTTAGTAATTGATGTTCGTGGTAATTCTGGTGGGTATTTGCATTCGGTAACTAGCATGCTCGACATGTTTCTACCAAAAGGAGCAATTAGTTATCAAATTGCGGATAAAAAAACCACTTATAAATACACTTCTACCACTAGTGAATCAAGAAATTATCCTGTTGCTGTATTAGTAAATAAATCTAGTGCTTCGGCTTCTGAAATATTGGCCATAGCATTAAAAGAATCATATGGAGCAGACGTGGTTGGGACTTTTACTTATGGAAAAGGAACCGTTCAAACCACGAAGAATTTAACTACTAGTGGTGGTATGATTAAATATACGATTCAAAAATGGTTATCACCTAAGGGGAACTGGATTAATGACGTTGGGGTTGAACCTACGGTCATTCAAGAACAATCCGAGTCATATGAGATGAATCCTACAGAGGAAAATGACGCACAATTACAAAAGGCTTTAGAAGTAGTATCAAATAAATAGGTTGTTTATGACCTATTTTTTTTATTTACTTGTTTTTTAATTAAAAAGGGTATAATATTTAGATAACGGGAGAAAGTTTATGAAGAAAATGAAGATAGGAGATAATTACACAATACATTGTTATAAGCATGATGGTCATATATATAATAGCTATGAGTATTCTGTTTTATTAGATGTAAAAAAAGATTATATAGTATTAGGAAATAACAAAGTTAAGGTAATGGAAGAAGATGGCAGGGTTTGGTACACTAAAGAACCAGCAATTATATATTATTATAAGAACAGATGGTATAACGTAATTGTTCAGTTTAAAAAGAACGATATATATTATTATTGTAATATTGCTAGTCCTACAATTATAGAAGGTAAGGTAATTAAATACATTGATTACGATTTGGACTTAAGAGGATTTCCGGATGGTACTTATAAGGTGTTGGATGAGTCTGAATATGAATATCATAAAAAGAAAATGAATTACCCAAAAGATATAGATACGATTGTAAAGCAAGAGTTAAAAAATCTAATAGAACTATACAGTAAAAAGATTGGTCCGTTTGACAAAAAAGAAACCCAAAAATATTATGAAAAATTTATGTTAATAAATGGTAATAAATTTATATAATAATCATATATTAAATAGAAATGATAATTAATAAATATCATTTTTACTATAAAAAATAAGCAAAAAACACATTTTTGTAAAAAAAATGAAAAAAAAATCAAAAAATTAAAAAAAGTTGTTGACATGCTTATTTGGATGTGGTATATTTTTATTGCGCTTGACAAAAAACAGCGTAAAAAACCTTTGTAAAACAAAGGAAAAAATGATCTTTGAAAACTGAGCAAAACGTCAAGATTATTTGAGTAGCTAGGAAAACAAACATAAAAAAATGAATATATTTTTGAGAGTTTGATCCTGGCTCAGGATGAACGCTGGCGGCATGCCTAAGACATGCAAGTCGTACGAGATGGCCCATTGACGGAAGAGTGCTTGCACTCCTCCCGATTTGGATCTTCCATCTAGTGGCGGACGGGTGAGTAACACGTGGGTGACCTACCTTTGAGTCTGGGACAACTACTGGAAACGGTAGCTAATACCGGATGATATACAGTTTCGTTTCTGTATTAAAAGGCGCTTTACAGCGTCGCTCTTAGATGGGCCTGCGGCGTATTAGCTAGTTGGTGGGGTAATGGCCTACCAAGGCGACGATGCGTAGCCGGACTGAGAGGTTGGACGGCCACATTGGGACTGAGACACGGCCCAAACTCCTACGGGAGACAGCAGTTAGGAATATTCGTCAATGGGGGCAACCCTGAACGAGCAATGCCGCGTGAGTGATGAAGGTCCTTTGGATTGTAAAACTCTGTTGTATGGGAAGAATGACCAAACTAGGAAATGAGTTTGGAGTGACGGTACCATACCAGAAAGCTTCGGCTAACTACGTGCCAGCAGCCGCGGTAATACGTAGGAAGCGAGCGTTATCCGGATCTATTGGGCGTAAAGGGTGCGTAGGCGGCTTGTTAAGTATGAAATTAAAGCCCGGAGCTTAACTCCGGTTCGTTTCATAAACTGGCTAGCTTGAGTATGGAAGAGGTAAACGGAATTTCTAGTGTAGCGGTGGAATGCGTAGATATTAGAAGGAACACCAGTGGCGAAGGCGGTTTACTGGGCCATTACTGACGCTGAGGCACGAAAGCGTGGGGAGCAAATAGGATTAGATACCCTAGTAGTCCACGCCGTAAACGATGAGTACTAAGTGTTGGGCAACCAGTGCTGAAGCTAACGTAATAAGTACTCCGCCTGAGTAGTACGGTCGCAAGGCTGAAACTCAAAGGAATTGACGGGCACCCGCACAAGCGGTGGAGCATGCTGTTTAATTCGA
>CALVIH010000021.1 GCA_944329445.1 uncultured Bacilli bacterium
TTGTTTACAAAAATTAAGTTTTTATATAATAATTTATTATTTTTTGGAACTGTTATATTATCAAAAATTCTGTTTTTAACATATTTATATAAAAATAATATTAGTACAATTTTTTTTAATATTTAGTTTTTTTAATTAAAATATGTTATTATAAAAAAGAAAGAAGGCGTTTTATGATTAAAGTTGGTGTAATAGCAGAATATAATCCATTTCACAACGGACATTTATACCATTTAAATAAAGTAAAAGAAATGTTTAAAGATGCTTATTTAATACTTGTTTTAATTGGAAACTTTACCCAAAGAGGAGAGATATCCATTATAAATAAATGGGACAAAACAAAAATAGCGTTAGAATATGGCTATGATTTAGTGGTAGAACTTCCCTTTTTGTTTGCAACACAGTCTGCTAATTACTATGCTAAGGGAGCCATTAGCATTTTGAACTATTTAAAATGTGATTACTTGGTATTTGGTTCTGAATCAAACGACGTTAAAATGTTAGAAGAAGTTGTAGACTTAACAAGCAATAACAATTATGAAAAATCAGTTAAAAAACACATTGATAAAGGGATTAACTACCCTTTAGCATGCTCACTTGCCCTTAAAGAAATTTCTGGAATAATAATAGATAAACCAAACGACGTTTTAGCACTTGAATACGTAAGAAGCATAAAACAAACGAAAAGTAAAATAAAACCAATAAGTATAAAAAGAACTAACGATTATCATGAAGAAGAAATAAATAAAGAAATCACCAGCGCAACTTCCATTAGGAAAAACATAGATAATAAAAAATTAATAATTAAAGCAATGCCAAAAGAAGTAATGAAATACATAAACAAAATAGACCACGATAAATACTTTAACTTTATAAAGTACCAAATCATAACTAGCAATGACTTATCGTGTTACTTAGATGTGGACGAAGGGATAGAAAATAAACTAAAAAAGGCAATAAACGATACAAAAGATATAAATGATTTAATTTTAAAGGTTAAGTCAAAAAGATACTCTTATAATAAAATACAAAGAATGCTTCTTCATATAGTTTGTAAAATAAAAAAAGATGATAATGATTTAACAATAAAATACTTAAGAATTTTAGGTTTAAGTAACAAAGGAAAAAGTATTTTAAAGGAAATAAAAAATGAAATTAATATTCCTATCATCACAAAATATAAAAAAGAATATGATAATTTATTTAAGATGGATTTTAAGGCAAATAACGTTTATTCGTTATTGACCAATTACGATATTAATAACGAGTTTAGGTCCAGTTTAAAAAAATAAAAATGCTAAACAAATAGCATTTTTTTATTTTTAATTAATACCTTCTACCAACTTCCTTATTTTTTATGGTTTCTTCATCTTGAAATCCACTACTATTTTTAGTTGGTGCGTTTTTCGTAAACTCCTCACACATAACTTCAAGCGACATTAATTCACTCATTAATACATCGCTTGGTATCCCCAAAGCTTTAGATGCATCTTCAAGGCTAAGATTCGTGTTAGTTACTAGTGATAACAAATTAGCAATCATTGGATTAGTACTCATAAGTGCTAAAAATGATGCGTCTTGAAGAAGTAAACCAGATGCCCTTGCAATTCTTAATTTAATGTTTTGATATTTTTGATCCATTACATTTTTACCTAAATCTTTGCTTTTTGCCAAAGAATTAATTTGCCTTAACGTTCTTTCTAAGTTGGTTTTAACAGCAATAGGATTCGTTTTTGTTGCAATTGCTATTTGCGGAATACTCATTTCAGAACCATTAAGTCCGAAATACATAGAAACCATCATTTTATCTTCTGGTGCAATAAGTTCTAATGCATTTATAAATTGTTCTTTTGTTATGTTGTTAACGGTTAAAAATTTATTTAATTTATCAGATAACCCATTATCTTTTTTCTTACTTTTTTTAGATGCTATCTCATTTAAAGTCCCATTTACCAAAGCATTAATTTCCTTAGATGTTTTACCATACTTTCTTGATAACGCATCCATTGATAAAGCATTGGTTCCAATACCAAAGTAATCTTTTAATAAATTTTTATTTAAGGAAGAAATATCCTTTAAAGATTCCTTAAAGACATCCATACTCATTTTGTTTTTATTAAGAAAGTCATTTAATTTTATCTTGTCTACTTTGTTTGCTTCTTTTACTATAAAATCCTTTGCAGAAGATATAACACGTTCTATATCCTTAGTTGTTCTTCCATATTTTTTAGCTATTTCCAAAGTAGATGAAGGAGGACCATAAAGACCTAAATACATTGTTAAAACGTTTTTACTAAAACTATCTAACTTCGAAAAACTACTAAAAAACTCCGTTTTTGTTAAACCGGTATCTTTTAAAAACTCATCAAGTGAGGATGTTTTTCCTAAGTTTTCTTTCTTTTTCTTGTTTTCTTTTGGCTCTTCCTTTGGCTTTTCTTCTTTCTTAGGAGGTATTTGTTCTTCTTTTTTTTCTTCCTTTTTGTCTAAACCTAAGAAAGAAATAATCTTTAAAGAGGCTGTCTCATATATATCCTTTGCTCGCTCCTCTTTTATGTTAAGACTTAGAGCAACTTCTTTTAAAGCGTTTTCCTTCGAGTGTAAAACAGCATCTACAACTGTTTTCTCCGTGTTATCAAGCGTAAGCATCGCAGCTTCTAAAGTTGCTGCTGCAACCATACTTGTTTGAATGATGTCGTACAACTTATCAGATGCTGTTACCTTTTCCTTTTTGTCTTTTTCCTTTTTATTTTGCTTATCGTCTTTTTTAGTTTTGTTTATTTCTCCAGTTTTAATTAAATCCACGATTTTTTCTTCGGCCTTTTCTAAAATAACCAAAATATCTTCTAATGGTTTTCCAAGCCTTTGTGATATTTCTTCTAATTCCAAAGGATCGGTTTTAATACCATAATAAAGTACTATTACCCTTTTACTTAAATCGTCTAATAACTCTACGGCCTTTTCAAAATCTTTTTTATCTAAATTGTTTTCTTGTAAAAACTTATTTAATCTAGATTTTTTATTTTCCTTTTTCTTTGGCTCTTCTTTCTTTTCCTGTTTCTTTTTATTATCTTCTGGTTTCTTTTTTTCTTCCTTTTTTCTTTGGCCTTTTTTTGGTTCTTCTTTTTTCTCTTCCTTTTTTTCTTCTTTTTTAAACTGCTCTTTTTTTTCTTGTTTTTCTTTATTTTCCTTTTTCTCTTCAAAACCTGCTTTTTTTCTATTGGTCTTGACATTCTCTTGCTCTTTTCTTTTACGATATTCTTTATTTATTTTAACTATAACGCTTAGCCTGTCCACCACCTTTTTAAATTCCTTATCTTTTGGTGGTTTCTTTTTCTTATCTAACTTTTCTCCAAAAACCTCTTTAATACATTGTTTTGAGTTATAATCCATCTTGGATAACATCTCAAAGATAAATTCATTACTTAAATCCTTATCACCACAAAGCATTCTAATATAATCATAAAAACTATATTCATAAGCACTTTTTTCTATTATGTTTCTTATGATTGACGGAATGTCAGCCTCATCTCTTTTTAAAAGCATGTAGCTATATAACTTTATTAGTATATCATTTTTTACGTGATCATTTGAGTTTATTTCAAACGTCATGTCACCTTTTAAACCGAAAAGATCAATAAAGGTGCGTTTGTCTTCAAAGTCAAGGTTAGCAACCGCATTTAATATTTCATCATCACTAAAAGTATCAAAAAGTTCGTATATCGTTCCGTATTCAAGTTCTTTTTTCTCACGTACTTTTTCTAATAACATATAAATATAAAAACGCTCTAGAAAAACTGGATCACTTACGTTAAAATTACTATTAACAAGACTATATTTATCATAATAATTTACTATTTCTTCTTCGGAGAACAACCTCATGATGACCTTATCATTTAATTCTATTTTATCATTGTTCCACTTAACGTTTTCGAAAACAGAACGTAACCTTGATTCATCCACATCGTAGGTATCACCATAACGTTCATAATCAAATACGTTTATATCTTCTCCATACTGGTTTGTTAAAATGACATAATCACTTATTGAAATAAAAAGTAAAGAAAAATAAAATTTTATTTTACTATCAAATAAAGGTATTTTAAAATCATAGTTTAATTCTTTCATAACGCTTTTCCTCTATATGAAATAATAACACAAAAAAAGGCAAAAGACTAGTCTTTTGCTTTAAATATAAGGGTTAAGATAAAGCCAAATACGATTGCTGCAACAATTCCAACCGAAGTTAGACTAAACATTCCACCCAAAAGTCCAAGGATACCTGATTCATTTGCCTTTGCAAGTGCACCATGAATTAAAGAATGACCAAAACTAGTTATTGGTACTAACGTTCCTGACCCAAACCATTTAATAAACTTATCATAAAGTCCAAACGAGTCCAAAAAAGCACCAATCACCACGAATAAACTAGTTACGTGTCCAGGAGTAAGCTTTGTATTGTCTAGTATTATTTGACCAATCAAACAAACAAAGCCACAAAACAAAAACGAATATAAAAACGTCATCTTACCACCTCCAAACACACCGCGTGAGAAATGCTAGGCAAAGATAGCTTTTGGTTATTCATCGTTGGTGACATCAAAGCACCAGTTGCAACTAGTAAAACTTTTTTTAACTCACCTTTTTTCATTCTGTTTATTACGTCTGTGTAAGCAACCAGTGGTAAACAAGCGGGTCCACTTCCTCCTGCCTTTACGTGAGGTTGCTTTTTTCTATCATATATAATACACGCCGAATCCTCAAGCTTGTCTTTTAAATCAATATCATAAGCCTCACCCATATAAACACTTAAGATTTCTTTACCATAAACTCCTAAATCACCAGTTAATATAAGGTCATAATCATCAACCGAGGTATCAGTTTCTTTTAGATGTTCATATATGGTCCTAGCGGCCGATGGTGCCATAACGGATCCCATGTCATATATGTCGGTTACCCCCATATCCGTTGTTGTACCAATGCTAACAGATGATACTTTAATATTAGTTTTTTCTTTTGTTAAAATGTTAGCTGCCGATCCAGTTACCGTAAAAGTTGACCTTTTTGGTTTAGGACATCCATACTCAACCGGATTACGATATTGCCTTTCAGCCGTCATGTTATGAGAAGAAACGTTACACAAAACGTTACTTATACTTTTATTTTGAAGTAGACTAGCACCAACGATAATTTCCTCACACATTGATGCACACGCGTTATAAACACCTAAAAATGGTCTGTTAAGCTGTGCCGAAGCATAAGCACTTGGAGTTATCTGATTAAGTAGGTCAGCCCCAATTATAACGTCTATGTTGTCTAACTTAGTACCTGCTTTTTTTATAACAGTGTCAACCGCATCATTTATCATTTTAATTTCTGCCTGTTCAAACGTTTTACAACCTGCGTAATAATCATCATACGTTTTATCATATAACTTTCCAAAATTACCTTCTTTTTCATCTTTACACGCTACCGTTGAAACTTCTTTTATATATACGTTGTTAAAATTAATAGTCATAATTACCCTCCAAAAAATAAGTATCTTATAGTTCCAAATACGTAAGCTGCTACTACTCCATATAAAATTACGCTACCAGTTAATTTAAAAGCATTAGCACCTATACCGGTTACAAAACCTTCTTTTTTATAATCTAACATGCTTGATGTCATAGCGTGTGCAAAGCCTGTTATTGGAACTATAAGTCCTGCTTTTGCTTTCACAACCAAGTTATCAAAGAACCCTAACGCGGTACAAAGCGAAGCAATAAATATAAGAATTACAATCATTATTGAAGTTGCATCTTTGTGTTCAACGTTAAAATTGTTTTCTAAAACAACGACGATGATTTCTCCTAAAAAACCGATTAAACCACCGACTAAAAATGCAATGATACCATTTTTTACTTTATCTTCTTTGGGAACTATCTTACTAGTTATCTCTTTATACCTTTCTTTATTCATTTTTATCACCAGTATTAATATGAAAAAAAGCTTGGTAAATTATACCAAACTTTTTTAATTAATTTTATTTATTTATCTTTTTTACTATCTCTTAGTAACCTATATTGATTTGATAATTCAGAAACAATTTTATCATCACTAAAAATAAGAGATCTTTCATAATACTTATCAGCTAAATAAATCTGTCCCATTTCTAATAATAAAGGAGCAGCAGCAATTTGTATTAAAACCATTTCCAATGGATCATGCCTATTCTGATCTATTTTCTCAATTCTATAAACTTCCCCTTTCTTTATGCTGCTTAAAATTTCACTTAAATAATTTTCAAAATCTTTTCCCATCTTTGAAAATATGGATGGTTTTTCTTTTTCAACTATTTTAAAGTAAATATCCTCTGCCTTTTCTTCTATTTTAGAATATTTATCTATATCTTCTTCATCATAAAAGTTATTAAAATTCTTTTCCTCAATTGATTTTTTATCTTTTATTAATTCTATATATCCTAAATAAATACAACTTTCTATTTCATATTTTTTACCTTTTTCCTTGTATTTTACAAAGTATTTTTTAGCAAGAGAAATATTTCCTAAAGAATAATTAAGTTCGCCTATTTTAAACAAGAATACTGGAGTTTGTAATTTATTGTAACCTTCTTTATAGATATTAAACGCACTATTATTATCACGTATATCAATAGCTTCCTTAGCCTTGGTTAAATATGTTTCTATCATATCTTTGTTTTTTTCATAATCATATGCTTCATAAACTCTTTTTCTTAATTCATTTAACTCTTTAATATACTTTTGGGTTTTTCTTACATCCATCTTATGATTTAAATAAGAATATGCCTCTGAATAATTTTCTTCACATATAAGAATTTCAATTAGTTTTAAAATCGCAAATACGTTCTTTGGATCATTAGAAAGTTTTTTTAAATATTTCTTTTTATCTTCATTGTTATCCATAACGGATAAACATTCCACAATCTTTTGATTGTCAAAATCAATCCCACCTTTTTCAATATATAATGTATTTACTTTAGAAATTATATTTAAAAGTGGCATAAAATCTAAAGGATAATTTTTATTAATACATAATTCTTGAGCTTTTTGTATAACCTTATGAGCCATCAAATACTCCCTATCATCAAATAATTTTTCAGCCTTTTCATACAAAGCTAAGACTTCTTTTGGAGCCTTAACACAATTAATATATCCATTTTCATTAATAAAATAATCTAATTGATAAACTTTTTCTTGTTTTAATTCTGATATCTTATTTAAACACTTAAAATAAAACATCATGTTAAATTTATTAGAATAGCAAGAATCATACAATGCTAACTGCTTCATTGCATCAGCATAGTTTCCTTCACTAACAGCTGTTTTAAAAAGTCCATGATATGAAGCTTTAGGAAAATCGTTTTCACTAAATTCTAAAGCTGCATTAAAATAACGTTTAGCATTATCTAAGTCACCTCTAGCAAGATAAACCTTGCCATATAAATTTAATATCTTATAATCTGCTTCGCATCCATTGCTAAAGTACGCTAAATCTATTTGAGACTCTAAAAAGTTTAATTCATAAATATTCATTTCTTTCTTACTAAGCATATTATTAGCAATTTTAATGTATTTTTTATATTTTCTTTTATTTTTTTCTAAAAACATAATATCCACCTCTGTTTTTTTATATATTCTAATATAAAACAAATTATTAATCAACAAAAAAGAATAATATGATAATTATTCTTTTATGGAACTATAGACATTTTCTTTTTCATTTTAGTAAGAACCTTTTTCTCCATTCTTGATACATATACTTGGTTTACGTTCATAAGTTTAGCAACCTCACTTTGGGTTAAGTCTTTAAAATATCTATTAATAACCAACATTTGTTCTTCATGACTAAGATATTTAAAAGCTTCTTTTAAATCAAGCATTTGTTCTTTACTTATTTTTTCTTTTGCGGGAGTAACATCAAGAAGCGTTATAGTTTTTCCATTATCATTTATCTCTTCATCAAGGCTTTTAGCTTTTTTGCATGCATCAAGAGCACTTATTATTTTATCCTCACCAACATCTAACATAAGCGCTATGTCTTTAGTGGTAGGTTCATATCCTCTTACCTGTAAGTGCTTAGCGATGTACTCGTTTATTTTCCTTCCAAGTCTTACTAAATCACGACTAACTTTAACCGCTTTATTTTCTCTTACGTACTTACTTACTTCACCAACCACGTAAGGAAACGCGTAAGTAGAAAACTTAACGTCTTTCTTAGAATCAAAATTTTTATACGCGTTAATAAGCCCAATCATTCCAACTTGATGCAAGTCTTCTTTATCATTATAGCCTTGATACTTAGAACAAATTCCATATACCAAATTACTATTTTGTTTAATTACTTCGTCCAGTTCATAAACAGAAGCTTGCAACTATATCACAACCCTTTCAAAAACCTTTAGTTCATTTTCTAAATTAACAAGCGATTTCAGCTCTTTTATTTCACCACCAAACAAAAAGAACTGACCATCTGTTTTTTTTAAAATCTTTTTTAAGCATTTTATTTCTTGTACCCCTTCTTTTGAAATTGCTTTTAAATTACTAGTATTTAAAACCACGTACTTTATCCCCGATTCTGTAATCACCTCCTTAACTTGATTTTTAAATTCACCTATAGTACTATCATTTAAAATACCAAATAACCTTACAAATAAAATGCCTTTTCTAAATTCCATTAGTACTTTTAACAACTTAATTCCTCCCTAGTAATATCATTTAATCACTATTAGAAAATAAAAAAAAGACTTTCGACAGAAGCTTACAAAAATAAAAAAAATCACTTAATTTAAGTGATTTTTATTTTTTTATAAATCGTTTTATTTCTTGTTTTTTTATTTCATTATCAGTATAAAACGAATCTTTTTTTTCATTTAATATATTATCTTTAATTTTATTAATATCATATAAAAAAATTTCTAAATATTTATTTCTTAATACAATTTGTTCTTCATACTCTAATATTCTTTTTCTTATAGTTTCATAGCTACAACCATATTTTTCTGCTAAAGTTCGAAGTGGCATTCCTTCTTTTTTTAATTCATAAATTTCTTTTATTGGCAACTTTATTTTTTTTGAAAACTCTATTGTTTTGAAACTATACCTTTTTTTAGGGAATTCTAAGTTATTCTTTTTACAATACTCTTTTAATCTTCGATTTATTGTAGCAATACTACAATTATATTTTTCTGCTAATTCTTCATATATCACACCACTTTTTTTTAATTCATAAACTTTTTTCATTGATAATTCTATTCGTTTAATACCAGAAGTTCTTTTTAAAAATTCTTTATTTTGTTCCTTGCAATATTTTATTAATTTTTTTCTTATTGCTTCATGGCTACAATCATATTTTTCTGCTAATTCTTTATATGTCATTTCTTGTTTTCTTAATTCATAAATCTCTTCTATTGGTAATTTTAGTTTTTTAGATTTATAGTTTATTTTTGTGATTACTAAATCTTGTTCTTCACAATATTTTTCTAACTTTTTTCTTATTGTTGTAATATTACAATTATATTTTTTTGCCAATTCTTTATATGTCATGCCACTTTTTTTAAATTCATAAATTTCTTCTACTGGTAATTTTAGCTTTTTAGGTGATGGTGATGGTTGTGGTAATTCTAAATTATTTTCTTTACAATACTCTTTTAAACTTTGATTTATTATTGCAACATTGCAATCATATTTTTTTGATAATTCTTTATATGTCATACCACCTTTTTTTAATTCATAAATCTCTTTTATTGATAATTTTATTTTTTCAATTCTTAAAATTCTTTCATGTAATTCTAAGTTATGTCCTTTACAATACTCTTTTAATTTTCTCTTTATTGTATTAGCATTACAATTATATTTTTTTGCTAATTCCTCATATGGCATGCATTCTTTTTTTAATTCATACATTTCTTTTAAAGGAATGTTTAATCTTGCTTGTAATTTATCATCTATTATAATTTTGTAATATGCACAGTATCTTTTAATAAATTTAACGAATATAAAATAATTAATTTTATATTTTGATATTACGTCATTTATTTCAATTTTACCATTAACAAAATCATCACATATTTTATATAAGTCCATGTAATAATCACCTTTTTTTCTGTTCAATTATTATACTTATTATTAAATAAAAAGCAAGAAAAAAATCACTTAATTTAAGTGATTTTAAACTACTCTTTATCTTTTAAAAATGGTATTAAATCATCTACTTTTTTATAACCAAATACCATGTTATAAATTAAATCTAAAAATGGCATTTTTACTCTTCTTACTTTTATTAAGCCATATAAAGATTTTAAGGTATAAACACCTTCTACGGTATTATTTTTTAGATATTCATCTAGCTTTTCTTTTGATGTTTTAGATCCTAATAACTTACCAAATGAATAGTTTCTAGAACTTTTAGATGTACAAGTTAACAAAACATCTCCTATTCCTGCAAATGAAAGAATAGTTTTTTCGTTTCCACCAAGTTTTCTAATTAACTTTCTAGCATCATTTAAACTTTCGGTTAAAAACATTGCTCTTGTTGATTCTGATACTTCAAGTCCATCTAAAATACCTCCACCAATTGCAATTACGTTTTTTAAAGAACCACAAAGTTCTACGCCAATAAAATCTTTAGTTGGTCTTAACTTTAACCTGTTATTACATAAAGCTTTTTCTACGCATTCTTTAGTTTTAGAATTAGTAGTTGCAAGTGATAATCCAACAAGTTCATCTGTTACCATATCTTTAGCAAAAGTAGGTCCAGATAGTGATGCTACTTTTTTTGTTTTAAGTTTCTTTTTTACTATATCAGATGCAAAGTGATATGATTCTTGTTCTATTCCTTTTGATGCAATTAAGATATGTTTATCTTTTACAAATGGTTTTATTTGATCACATACGCTTGATATAAACTTCATGGCAACCGCAACAACTACTATATCACTACCATCTATTGCCTTTTCTACGTTTTCTGTATAGACAAAATTATTTGGCATTTTAACGCCAGGTAAAGCTCGTTCATTCATTTTTGTTTTAGTCAAAACATCTATTTCATCTTTTACCGCAGACCAAATTATTATTTTGTTATTATTTTTATTAAATCTTAAAGCTAAGCCTAAAGCATAAGCCCCGGCCCCTAATATTGTTACGTTCATTATTATATCAACTCCTATTTTATTATAACATCAAAACTGAAATATAATCATTAAGAATTATTAGTTATACAGTTATTTTACTATTTTAACCTTACCGTAATTTCATCTTCTTCACTTACATTCCCAATTAGTAAAGGGAAATTAGGATTATGTTTTTTTATGTTATCTTTTACCTTCGTCTCATCATAATTAGCATAGCAGTATTTACACATGTGAGGACACGTGTTATAGGCCCCAATATCAACCATGCTTACACACTTACATTTTCCTTTTCTTGCGGTCCATGTTTTAAAATTATTTTTACCGGTAAGAGCACTTGCTATTTCTTTAGTAACACAATCCAATACCTTAAAACCATATTCTTTTAAATTCCTTTTTTCCGCACAAGTCTGAACCGTCATCCCGTGTTTTTTAGCACTATTAGAAAAATTTGTTCCAATCGCCTTATAATCATCCTCAGTTAAGGTTTTAGGTCTTAAATAAGGCATGTTATACCTAACGTTTTGGTACATATCTAAGAAAGATATTATTATTTTATCTACGTAACCATCAAGTAACTTGCACATTCTATCAAAGTTTTTTACGTGATAATTTAAAGTGTATTCATCATTAATAAACACCGGATCGTATCTTACCCAAATTTTATCTTTACCTATTTTTTCGGATAACTCTTTTATTGCCTTTATTATCTTACCTTTGGGTGGTACGTTTGGCTCTATGTCTTTTTTATATGGTGTTAAAGTAACATGAAAGATAAACGGTATTTTGATATCATCTAATTTATCAATGATTGGAATAGGATTTTTTGTACAAAAAACCAACCCATCAACATCACTAAAGTTTATTCTACTAACCTTTTTAGGATAAAATGGATTTCTAACATAAACGTAGCCTTCTTTTAACCTATTAATAAACCAATTGGAATAAAAGGCTACTATGTCAGTTCTACCACTTACGTTTAATATCATAAAAACATCTTCTTTCTTTACTAATTATACCAAAATAAAGCATAAATAAGTAAAGCTTTACACACGAAATCTATTTATTTATTTTCTTTATCATTATAATGTGTATAATAGTATTTGTAGGGAGGAATTAAGTTGAAAAGAAAAAAAGTAGTATCTTTTGCACTAGCTTTCTTATTAACAATATTTTTAGTTATTGGATCAAGTTTTATTATTTCGGGTAATCTTAAAGCCTTAACGAATAATTTAATTATAACGATTGCATCCTCAATCTGTTTATTATTAATGATGTATGTGATTATTAAATTTTTATTTAATGAATTAGATAAAAAAAGAGTAAATAAAATAAAAGTTAAAGAAAATAAATTCACTAAAATGTTTGATAAGCACCCTTTTTGGTTTTCTCTTGTTTTTATTTTATTATGTTGGTTAATTTACATAATAGCATTTTATCCTGCTATTATGTCACCTGATCCAAGTTTTCAAATACTTCAGTTTTTTGGAATTGATAATAAGTATTCTACTTACGTGAACCTAATCGATAAATCTGTTATCATAACAAACCATCACCCGGTCATCCATACCTTGTTAATTGGATCGTGCGTTAAGTTAGGTACAAGCTTGTTTGATAGTACTAACATTGGCCTTTTTATTTATAGTATTATTCAAACCTTAATATTATCTTCCACGCTTTCTTATACAATAAAGTTTTTAAAAGAGATAAACGTATCATCTAAGATAAGAAAAATAATACTTTTTATGTATGCGTTTGTACCAGTATTTCCATTTTATGCAATGAGTCCGGTTAAAGATGTTATTTTTGGGTGCTTAATAATACTATACATAATATCTATTTACAAGTTTATTAAACAAAAAGATAAATTAACGGTTAAACAAATAATAGCTGAAATTGTTTTGCTTATATTAATAACATTATTTAGAAACAACGGGTTTCATGTGATAGTACTGTCATTTCCTTTTCTTTTGTTTCTTGGCAAAAAAAATTTATTTAAATATTTATTAATACTAATAGTTGTAATATTATTTTACTTTACTTATAACAAAGTAATATTACCAACTTTTAAAATAACACCAGGAAGCATTAGAGAAACATTATCAATTCCTTTTCAACAAACCGCAAGATACGTAAAAGAGCACGATAAAGAACTATCAAAGAAAGATAAAAAAGTGATAAATAAAATACTAGATTATGATACCATCGCGAAAAGATATGATCCTAAGTTGGCTGATCCAGTTAAGAATGAATTTAATAAAGATTATACGGATAAAGATTTAAAAGAATACTTTAAGGTTTGGGCTGATGGTTTAAAAAAACATCCTTTAACTTATGTTGAGGCAACCCTTAATAACACTTATGGTTACTTTTATCCCGTTGAAACTAATTGGTACGTGTATACAAACTATAATGATACGATTAACGATTACGGCTTTGATTATCACTTTAATGATTTGAATGTATTAAGATTCATTTTGTCTGTGATCGCAATTATATTCCCTTATATACCTGGTTTGGGCCTAATAGTTAACATAGGCTTTAATACTTGGATAATACTATTTATGCTTTTTTACTTATTTTATAAAAAGAAATACAAAGAAATGATATATCTAATTCCATCACTTGTCTTACTTTTAGTATGTTTTGCATCACCTGCAAACACATATTTTAGATATGCATTACCAAACATATTCGCTATGCCAACCATGTTTCTAATATTCATGAATATTAGAAACGAAGAAAAAAAAGAATAAGAACTCATCATTGATGAGTTCTTTATTTAATTAACAAAGTGTCCGTATCTTGCACGCTTTTCATAGCATTCATTGTGTAAGTTTAAATCCTTAATTATGTTTTTAGGAGTGCATTTTTCATATAAATCATCTTCAGGAGTAATGCTACCAACATCAGAATCTATGTAAATTGCAAGTGGTTTTTCTATTCCGATTGCATAACTAAGCTGCACCTTACACCAATTGAGGTTATATTTCATTAAAAACTCTTTAGCTATTTCCCTTGCTTTATAAGCTCCACTTCTATCAACTTTGGTAGGATCCTTACCACTAAATGCTCCACCTCCAACGGGTGCGAAAGACTGGTAAGTATCAACAACTATCTTTCTTCCCGTAAGACCCGCGTCACCTAAAAATCCACCAATTTCAAACCTTCCGGTCGGGTTAATCAGAAATTCTTCTATTTCAACGTCGTAATCCTTACATATTTTTTTACATTCATCTTTTATTAGTTTATCAGTAAAATCTCTATTTTTCTCAGAATTTTGATATGAAATAGTAAAATACTTTATCTTTAAAAGTTTCATATCATCGTCGTAATACCCAGTTATTTGTGCTTTACCATCGGGTTTTAAATCAATATATCGTTTTCTTGCTTTATCATACCACATACTTAATCGTTGCAAAATCACCATTGCGGTAGGAAGCATTTCTTTCGTATCACGACAAGCAAAACCAAACATCATTCCTTGGTCTCCCGCTCCCATTACATCAGCGTTTGTTCCAAGAGCAATATCACTACTTTGAACACCTATGTTATTTATTATTTCATAATTGGTATCATACCCAATATCCGTAAGTACCCTATCAACTACCTTTTTAATATTAACCTTTGCTTTAGAGGTCACTTCACCGGTTATAAATATCTTTTCTTTACCACCCATTACTTCAATTGCACACCTTGAATTTTTATCTCTTTTTAAATACGCATCCAAAAGAGCATCACTTATCTGATCACAAACCTTATCAGGATGCCCACGAAATACGATCTCGTTTGAGTATAACTTCATAATTAACTCTCCTTTTTACTACTATATTATTTTATGTTTACGACATAAAACATTTCATCTTATTTTAAATTCTTCGTAAGGTAAAATATTATGGTTTAATTATAACAAAAAAAGGAATACATTATATATGTTCCTTTTAAGCCTGAGTGTATTCTATTGTTTTTTCTAAATCAGGAAATTTTAAGTCATGGGTTGGTAACCAATCTGAATCAGCGTTAAACTCTAATTTTAAAACAACCCTTTTTGTTTCTCCTTTACCTAGAGTATCACCCCTTTTTACTTTTTCCCCACCATCTTTATAAGTTAAAGTGTAAGTAAAATTATTATTAGCAATTGATATATCTGATTCCGTAACGTCGTTAGAGTCATCTAAATCACAATAACTAGCATCATTATCTTCATTTACCTGAGATCCTATTAAACTAGTACAAAACCCAACGTCTTCAGTAAAATTACTAATGGTAGCATCTATTGTTCCGCCGTTTACGATGTCAAACTCATAAGTAATTGAATCACCTGGCTTTGTTAATACAGCCTCAAAGTCTGATATGCTTGTAGCATTTAAAGTTGGCGGGGTACTAACGCTTGCATCTCCGGTTGTTGATGCTTCTGATAAATTAGCAAAATGAACGTCCCACGTTGCCGAATTAATACTTGCCGTTCCGTTTATTGTTAATGTTTGACTAAGTGCCGCAAAAGCAACCGTTAATCCTAGTACCGCCACTATTAACGCAACTAGGCTTAATGTTTTTATTCTTCTTTCCTTCTCCATTTTTATCTCTCCTTGTTACTATTATATATTTTGATGATACCATGATCATATTCTTAACGTCAATACGCTAAAAAATAAAGTGTAAAGTCTTCTTAGAAAAACTTTACTCATCTTTAAATAGTTTTACCAACAACGGTTTTATTAATTCTAAAATAATAAATGAAATCATATTTATTAAGATGACATATATAAATTGTGATGCACTAATGATTGTTAGTCCAAATAATTTTCCGACTGGGGTAAAAAACACAAGTACTTGAATAATTAATAAGAATAATATTCCCAAGTTTAAATACTTGTTTGAGAAAAATCCTCTTTTTGAAATTCTTTCCTTTAACGATCTACAATTATACGCAAAAACAAACTCATTTACTATAATACTTAGAAGGGCAAGCGTTTGTGCGAGTACGACTCCTTGGTCCTTAAAATGATGGTAAACAATTAAACTAATAATCGTTTCTAAAATTACTGACGCGATTAAAAAGGCACTAAAGAACTTGGTAAATATTCTTTTGTTTGAACCGTTAGGCTTTCTTTTCATCGTATCCTTTGATGACTTTTCAAAGGCAAGGGTTATAGATGGAATGGTATCCGCCACCAAATCAATGTATAAAACATGTATTGCGGATATTACCGTGTTACCGGTAAATAAACCAAACAATATTATAGCAATCTCGGTAAAGTTACTAGATAAATTATACAAAATGTTACTTATAACGTTATCATATATTCTTCTTCCTTCAGATATGGCGGTAGTGATCGTATTAAAACTATCATCTAATAATATAATGTCCGCAACTTCCTTGGTAACGTCCGTACCACTTTTACCCATCCCAACACCTACGTTAGCTAACTTTATTGCTGGGGCATCATTTACTCCATCACCAGTCATAGCAACTACTTTCCCAGTCTTTTGAAGAGCTTTTACTAATTGTAGTTTATTATCTGGACTTACTCTTGCAAATACCGAGTACTTATTTGCATATTTAACCAAATCATTTTCACTTAGACCATTTAGTTCCGGTGCGTTTATTCCCTCGTTATCACCATTACATATACCTACTTCTTTTGCAATTGAAAGTGCCGTAGGTAAGTTATCACCCGTTACCATAATAGGCCTTATGTTAGCTTCTTTACACGTTTTAATAGCATCTTTCGCGTTTGGTCTTACCGGATCTTTTAACCCAACTAATCCTATAAATACTAAATCCTCTTCTTCTTTAAAATAGTCTTCTTCATTTTTATATTCATTGTTTATTTTTTTATATGCTAACGCTAAAACTTTGAGTGCGTCTTTTGAGTAAGATTGTTCTGTTTTTAAAATATCCTCTTTTATTTTTTTTGTTAGAACCTCTTCTTTGTCATCCATAAAAACATGTTTACTTTTATTAAGTACCGATTCCAAACTTCCTTTAACATACATAATATTAGAGCCATTATTTTCATATACAACACTCATCATTTTTCGATCAGAATCAAATGGTAATTCAACTATTTTTTTATCCTCTTCAATTTTTATATTATTATCTTTAATATAATTTTTTAGCGCAACGTCAACCGAATCACCAACATACTCATTCTTTTCGTTTAAATACGCGCTATTGGCATAGTATAAAACATTAAGTAATTCATTGTTTTTTGATACTTCATCTTTATCTAAAGTTTTATTATTAGCATATACGCTTATTACTTCCATTTGGTTTTTAGTAAGGGTCCCTGTTTTGTCGGTACATATAACTTCGGTTGCACCAAGCGTTTCAATGGCCGCTAGATTCCTTACGATTGATTTTTTCTTCGCCATTTGACTAACACCAATAGAAAGCGTTGCAGTGATTGCAATAGGAAGACATTCTGGTACGCTTGCTACAATCATCGATATACAAAGCATGATGATGTTTAAAGTGTCATAATTATTTATAACACCATAGATAAGTACAAAAGCAACTAAAAAGGCCGCAACAAAAGAAATGAACTTACTTACCTTTTTAACTTTCATTTGTAGTGGAGTTATCGGTTCAACATCTACATCTACCGTTGTTGCTATTTTTCCTAACTCCGTATTCATTCCAGTTTTAACAACAATAGCTTCTATTTTACCGGTTGTTAAAACGGTTCCAGAATAAACCATGTTCTTACGTTCTGATATCGTTACATCGGCATTAATATCACGCTCGTCTTTTAAAACGGAAGCACTTTCTCCCGTCAAAATAGACTCGTCACACTTAGCTACTGACGCGTTTATGATTCTGGCATCCGCCGGGATTTTATCACCAGCCTCAAGCACTATATAATCTCCAGGAACTAAGTTTCTAGAATCTATTTTTTTATATTTACCATCTCTTTTAACAATTACGTAAGAAACAGAATACTTCTTTAACTTACCTACTGCATCTTCCGCTTTAGATTCTTGTAAATACCCCATAAAGCAATTAATTATAGACGTTCCTAAAATAACTATGGGATCTAAAAAATCCCCTTTTGTTACAATTGCGTATATCAAAGATAATACCCCAACTATTAGTAAAAGTATTATCATCATGTTTTTAAATTGGTCAAAAAATATCTGAACTTTTGTTTTTTTCTTTTTCTCTTTAAGTTCGTTTTTCCCAATTCTTTTAAGCAATGCTTTGGCATCATTATTACTTAAGCCTTTTAATGATGTATGATACTCATCCATTATCTCTTTGAGCGTTTTTTTATAATCCTCTTTCATATTATCACCATTATTATTATAACAAACACAGTGTATTTAATCTATTAAACTTTAATTTCTTAGTAGTAAAAATTAATTCTTTACGTAAAAAAAGAGACTGATGTCTCTTAGTTGCTTCCTGATAATATTGTTTTTACAGATCTTTTATAAAGTTCTAATATACTAGCTTTTTCAACGTCATTTTTAACCGTTAA
>CALVIH010000022.1 GCA_944329445.1 uncultured Bacilli bacterium
GAAAATCTTTTTTCTACCTTCCCTTTTATTTTATAAACACCTGGTATAGGAATATTAAAAAATTTATTATATGTTTTCGGGAACATTACAAGTTCTACCATTCCAAAGGAATCGGTTGCGTTTAAGAACATCATCTTTTCTCCAGCTTTTGTATCAATTTCTTTTTTCCTTTCGATATAAAGAGTCATTCTAACGTTACTATCAAAATACCTTTCTAATTTATCCGTAGTTATACTGTTATCGGTTATGTACTTACTAGTAGGATGATTACTTATGTAAAAACCAAATAGCCCAATCTCATATTTAGTAAGTTCTTCTTTAGTATACTCTTCATAATCCCTTATTTCTGGTTTAAACACCAAAGACTCGTCTAAATCATTACATAACTCCGCATAGTTAATTGCGTCATCCAAGTTTTCTATCAAGGTCTTTTTGGTCTTGCCAAAACCATCTAAGGCTCCAGATAATATTAAGTTTCTAAGTACGTCTTTACCAAATTTATAACATCTTCTAACAAAGTCTAAATACGAAGAAAAATTACCATTTTCACATCTTTCTTTTACTATGCTTCTTGCGGTAAGCGTTCCGATTCCCTTTATTAAGGATAAAGGAAATATAAGTTTATCATCACTTATTTCGTAACGATCAGTTGAAATGTTTATTTTTGGATTTAATATTTCAACACCTAACCTTTTACACTCATTTACCGAGTTCTTTGTCTTATTAATAAGCCCTATGTAATTATTTAGTATTTCACACTCAAAATATAACGGGTAATGAACCTTAAGATATGCTATTTTATATCCCACTATGGCATAAGAAACAGAGTGGGCTTTATTAAAACCATAGTTTGCGAATTTTAGTATTAAGTTATATATTTCTTCTGATACTTCCTTTGTATAACCCTTTTTCATACTTCCATTTATAAACTCTTTTTTATAAGATAAAAGAACGTCTTCTTTTTTCTTGCTCATCGCACGTCTTAACTCATCCGCTTCGCCATATGAGAATCCAGCCATTTTAACGGCAATTTGCATTATCTGTTCCTGATAAATAATTATTCCATAAGTAGAACTTAATATTTCTTTTAAGTCATCGTGTAAGTAAGTTATCTTTTCTTTTCCATGACGCCTTGCAACATAACTTGGAATGTTTTGCATTGGCCCTGGTCTATAAAGTGCAACCGCAGCGATTAAATCATCTATTTTTTCTGGTTTTAACTCAGAAATAAACTTTCTCATTCCCGCTGATTCAAACTGAAATATTCCGTCTAAGTCACCCCTTGAAAACAACTCAAACGTTTTTTTATCATCAAGCGGAATATCACTAAATTTAATGTTACCAACTCTTTTTATTATCTTATCGATTACACTAAGGTTTTTTAAACCTAAAAAATCCATTTTTAATAGTCCAAGCTCCTCAATATAATTCATGGTATAACCGCAAAGATACGTTCCATCAGAATTAAGCGCCAAAGGAACGTAATCACTTAAGTTTTTATTTGAGATTATTATTCCCGCGGCATGTACTGAGGTGTGTCTTTTTAATCCCTCTAAGTGAAGTGAAACATCATAAACCTTACTTAATTCTTCATCATCGTTTAGTATTCTTTTAACGTTGATGTTATTAAGTTGATATGAAAGATCTTTTTTATCATCAAAATTCTTAAGTAAATTATCAACTTTGTAGTTACTTATTTCAAATATTCTGGCAACATCTCTTATTACTTGCTTTGCAAGCAAATTAGAAAACGTGATTATTCCTGATACTTTATTTTTTCCGTATTTTTGAATTACGTAATTAATTACATCATCCCTTTTTTCAGCATCAAAATCAACGTCAATATCAGGCATGGTAACCCTTTGTGGATTTAAAAATCTTTCGAATAATAAATCATACTTTATCGGGTCTATGTCGGTTATTCCAAGTGAGTATGAAACCAAACTAGATGCTGCACTACCCCTGGTGTTTACCATTATGTTATTTTTCTTAGCATATTTAACATAGTCCCAAACAACTAAAAAATAATTACAAAAGCCCATTTTTATAATAATATTAAGTTCGTGTTTTAACCTTTGAACATACTTTTCGGTAATTATACCATTAAGCCTTTTTTTTAAACCAAAGATACATAAATCAGTCAAATATTTTTTCTCATCAAACGAAGGATCATCATTATAAACCGGAAGTAAATCATTCTGCTTTGGAATTTCTAAATTACATAATTCACTTAAGTACATGGTAGTTTTTTTATCCTCAGGTAGAACATCTTTTGGCATACTAACATCCATGGGTTCTTCAAATTCAGTTTCTTTTATTTTATAAAGATATTTTAAGTACTTCTCATCATCATTATTTAAACAAAGCGTTTTTTTAATAAACACCTTGCCACCTTCAATCAAGTCCTTCTCAGAAGCATTACCATAACCAATAAATAGATCATCAGCGTATAATCTTAAGTCTTCTTCTTTTTCTCTATCTTTAAATGGCAAGACTACAACCAAATCAGAAATATATTTTATTAACGCTTTAAAATCAAGTTTCTTTTCTTGGTAAAGTGTACTTATGTTACATAAGTTTTGATATCCATGATAGTTTTTTGCATATAATAAAATTGTATAACCTATGTTTACCTCTAAACCTATTATGGGTTTAATATTTTTTTTCTTACACTTGTTATAAAACTCCATGGTTCCAAACAAGTTATCATCACATATTGCACAAGCACTAACCTTTTCTTTAGAAAGCATGTTTATTAAATCATCTATTTTTATTAGACTAGTCAAAATAGAATAATCTGTTTTTATCCATAAGGGAGTATAATTCATAAACATCACTTTCCTTTCTAATAATATTTTACTACAAATAATATTTTTTTCCTATTTTAATTTGACTATTTAACCATAATATGGTAAAGTTATTAAGCAAACACGTATTTAAGGAGGAGTTAAATATGGCTAAAAAAGTATCTAGTAAAAAACCATTATTTGGAAATAATCGTTCTCATGCTTTAAATGCAACACCAAAAAAGCAAAAAGTTAACATGCAAAAAGTTACTTTAAATGGTGTTACCGTAGTAATGAGTGCTAAGGAAGCTAAAAAGTTTAGAAAAAATAACGCTGAATAATAAAAATACTTCAAACAAACGATTGAAGTATTTTTTATTTATTTTTCTATTTTATTATCACTTGTTATCTACTCTAACAAACCATTTAATTTTCTTTCTAACTCTACATAATCCAAATCATTTACTTCACCATCAAGATTTATATCCGCAGCATTTATATTAAACGTTTTATCCATATTATATCCCGCTAAATATTGTTGAATCAATGTCAAATCGTCTTTATTTACCTCACCATCACCATTTGCATCTCCTAAAATTAATTCATTGAAACATAGTATCTGTAGCCATCAAATGAATAATAAGATTTCTTTTGTAATTCATAATCTTCTTGAGTTTTGGCATTTTCTACCTTGCACACTCTTTGACCAGAAACATCATTTAAACTACTTATGTTTTCACCTGTTAAAGGATTAGTTACATCATTTTCTAAATAATCATCATTAATCATGTCACTAACCGATACGCAATTATTATTAACTCTGTCTTTTTCTGCAACCATGTACGCACTTGCAATATCAACGATTTCCCTTGCGGCAGTATACTTAGCTTTTTCCCTCGAGTCATTAATACTTCTAATAACCGCTGTTCCTGCAATTGCAAGAATTACCCCTAATATCACGATAACCGCTAAAAGTTCTATTAACGTGAATCCTCTTTTATTTTTCATTATTATCACCTACCATCATAATATCATTATGAATTATTCAAGTCAATTTTATACATAGTAAAAAAGAAACATTTACGTTTCTTTTACTACGTGATGAGTTTCTGCATCGATATACCTTTTCTCATCATCTTGCACCGGAAGTATCTGAAGGATATCATTATTTGGTAAGGTAAGCACTTTAACTTTCGTTCCAGACTTAAGTTTAACAAAATAAGTATTACCAAACGATAACTCATTTATCCTATTTTTATCAATTAAAAGAGTTTTAACTTCTTCAAACACTTTATTACAATCTAAATCAGTATAACTAGTATTTTCAACAAAAGTTGTTTGTTGCATACTAATCATGTAATCAATGGCGGCTTTTTCATCATAGCTGATGATTTGTCTTTCTTGATATTTAAGATTGTTAAAGTCTATCTCGTCAAATTCCAAACCTAATTGGCTATATAGATAAACTAAAAAATCAATATTTAAACTACTTTTAATTTCTGGATGGCTTTTTATAACACTTACCGCTTCACTCAACTTACCCATGTTGATATAACATTGTATCAAAGCTCTAAGGATTGCAAAATCAGAATCATTAAGTGAAACAGCCTTTTCTAGCATATCCAAAGCTTTTTGCATGTTACCACGTCTTACGTTTATCATTGCAAGTTGAAACAATACTTTGTGTTTATTATACTCATCATTACATTTCAATAGCAATGATTCCGCCGTGTCAAAATTACCTAAGAATCTTTCTGTTTCCGCTAAATCAATTTGGGTGTTTTCGTTATATAAAACATCAAGGCTCTTTTCAAAATAATCCTTAGCTGTATAAAAATCTCCTAATTGAAAATGCAACCTTCCTAATTCACGTAATACACCAGGAGATTTCGGGTTTTCTTTTAATAACTCTTCTGCTAATTTCTTGCCTTCATTTATGTTACCAATCACTCTATTTACTTTAACTAGATAATATTGACTTGTAAAATTAAATTTATGTTTTAATACTTTCTCAAAATACCCTTTTGCTATTTTATATTTTTTTTGGTTATAAAATAACATACCAAGTTCGTGTAAAGCATAACAATCTTCAGGGCTTTGACTTAAAACACTTTTAAATAATTCTTCGGCCTCGTTAAGTTGTTTTTTTAATACTTTAATTTTTCCAAGTTCTAGCTTAACATATTTATCATTTTTAACTTTTAATAATTGCTTCAAATTTCTTTCCGCAATATCATATTTTTCTAATTTAATAAACGTTTTAGAAAGTTCAAATTTTGAATAATAGTCATTTTTCTTTAGTGCTAAAGCTCTTTTAAACATTTTTGCGGCGCTTTTATAACTACCTTCTTCATAATAGATTTTGCCCAAACTATAATATGGATAAGCATCTTTTTTTAGGTCTAAACTTCTAAAATAACAAGCTTTAGCACCAGGAATATTTCCTTCTAATTCTCGTATTCTTCCTATCTCGTATAAAGCTGAATTCCCAATGTTAGTATCAATTATAGTTTTTAATCTTTTCCGAGCCTTTTTTAGTTCTCCTTTTTTTATTAGTAATCTTCCTATGAACAAAATCGCAAGATCACTTTTATTAGTATCTTTTAAAGTCTCAAAAACGTTTATGGCTTCATCCCAATTTTCTTCATTTTGAAATAAAAGTTTTCCTAACCAAAAGGTAACTTGTGGTACATTCTCTTTTTGGCTAAGTTCTTTTAACTTATCAATATCTTTATCTTTAAAATATTCATAAGCTTGATTTATAATCTCCGTTTCACCCATTTTTGTTTTCCCTCTTTTTAATAGAAGCTATGTTAACAAAAAAGAACGGCCTTGTCAAACCATTCTTTTTAGTTCATCACTTTTTATCAGTAGAACCAAAACCTCCCATGCGAACACCATCCGCACTATCATCATCGGTTATTAAATATTTCATAAATATTCCCTGTCCTATAGCTTCACCTTTTTTTATTTTGATTGCTTCATCTTTTACGTTATAAAAAGCAAACATCATGGCTCCATCATTATCAGGGTTACCATAGTAATCGGCATCTATTATACCAACGCTATTTGCCATTACAAGTCCTTTTTTCTTTGGGTTAGAACTTCTATTACAAAGCATTAAATACTCATCATCTGGCATGTAAGCCTTAAGACCAGTTTTAACAAGTGTTGGATTATCACCTGGTTTAAATGGTTCTATAATGCAATCTTCTGCTGCTTCTATGTCATAACCTGCCGCGGCTTTTGTTTTCCTAACCGGTAAATTAATACCTTTATCCTCAAAGCCTTTGGCAACTTCAAATCCTCTTGTTCTCATTTTACACTCCTACCAATTCTTTTTTATCATCTAATAAAATCACTTTATTTCTTTTTAACGACTTTTGAACGTCAATAACCCGCTGGTTAGATGATCCACACCATTTTAATCTAAAATCGTGAAGCTCATCTTTATACTGCCCATCAATTAAAACATCGATGTACTTAATAACTTCCTTATCTTTTAAATCTTTATCAAACAAAAATCCAGTCCAGCACCAAATCGTTTTGTTGGGATACTTTTCTTTAAATGCTTTTGCAAGCTTAGTTGTTCCTTCAATGTTTACCGGATGCATAGGCTCACCACCCAAAATAGATAAACCAACGATGTAATCTTTATCAGCTAACTCTAATACTTTATCAATTGTTTTATCAGTAAACTCCTCACCTAACTTAAAGTCCCAAGTCTCTGGATTAAAACAATTCTTACAGTGGAAAGCGCATCCTTGCATGAATATGGATACCCTAACACCAGGGCCATTAGAAATATCCATCTTTCTTATTTTGTTGTATCTCATAAGCATTTACGCATCCTTATTATCAATATGAATTACTCTTTCTTTTATTTCCTGCGTTCTTCCTTTGTTCCAGAAGTTAGTTCCTATGTATCCACAAGTTCTTCTTGCAACGTTTAACGTATCATGATTTCTGTTACCACAATTTGGACAATACCATTCTAAGTTATCATCCAAAAGAATTTCTCCGTCATAACCACACTCTTGACAATAATCAGACTTAGTATTTAACTCAGCATACATAATGTTATCATAAATGAACTTGATAACTTCCATTACGGCATCCAAATTATTCGTTAAATTCGGTGTTTCTATGTAGCTTATAGCACCACCAGGTGAAAGTGCTTGGAACTCACTTTCTAACTTTAATTTGGTAAACGCATCTATCTCTTCGAATACTGGTACGTGATAAGAATTCGTAATGTAATCTCTATCAGTAATTCCCTTAATTTTACCAAAACGTTCTCTTAAACATTTAGCAAATTTATAAGTTGTTGATTCAATAGGAGTACCATAGACACTATAGTCAACGTCTTCCTCTTCTTTCCATTTTTTACAAGCATCATTTAACTTTCTCATAACCTCAAGACCAAACTCTTTTCCTTTGCCATTATCAGTGTGTGAGTGTCCGGTCATGAACTTAACGCATTCATACAAGCCAGCGTAACCAAGTGATATAGTTGAATATCCGTGATGTAATAACTCATGAATACTTTCACCTTTATCAAGCCTTGCTAACGCACCATGCTGCCACAAGATAGGTGCAACATCACTAGTTACCTTAGAAAGCCTTTTATGTCTTGCCTGTAATGCTCTATGGCATAATTCTAATCTTTCATCCATTATCTTCCAGAACAAATCCATGTCTTTGTCTGATGATAAAGCCACGTCAACCAAGTTTATCGTAACAACACCTTGGTTAAATCTTCCGTAATATTTACCTTTACCTGGAACATAGTTCTTAGCTTTCGCAATGTTACCAAGGTGAATAGTCCTATCCGGAGTAAGAAATGACCTACATCCCATGCATGGATAACAGTCCCCTTCTCCGTTTTCGTTTTTCTTTAACTCTTTCATTATTTTTTCAGATATATAATCAGGAACCATTCTTTTAGCAGTACATTTAGCAGCAAGTTCAGTTAAATAATAATACTTACCATCCTTATATATATTATCTTCTTCAAGTACGTATAAAAGTTTTGGAAAAGCAGGAGTGATATAAACACCCTTTTCATTTTTCATACCTTCTATTCTTTGTTTTAAAACTTCCTCTATTATCATGGCAAGTTCATCTTTGTATTCATCCGTCTCACCTAAGTACATGCAAACGGATAAGAAAGGTGCCTGTCCGTTAGTAGTTGTCATTGAATTAATTTGATATTGGAAGGTTTGAACACCATCGGTAATTTCCTTTTTCAAATCTTCTTTAGCATACTTTTCAGAATCAGCCTTGTTAAATTTTCTTTTCTTATATTTATCTAAGTAACGTTTATAGCTTTCTCTAACAAAAGGTGCTAAGTGAGTAAGTGTTATCGTGCATCCTCCATACTGACTTGATGATACCGCCGTAATAAGCTGTGTTGCAATCGTCATGGCGGTTAAGAATCTATGAGGTTTCTCAATCATAACACCATTTATGTTAGTACCATTTTGAAGCATGTCTTCAAGGTTAATTAAATCACAGTTATGAAGTGCGTTTTGTGCAAAATAATCCATGTCATGAAAATGTATTATTCCCTCATCATGAGCCTTTACAACGTCTTCTGGAAGCAAAAATCTTCTTGTTATATCAGTAGAAGTAATACCCGCTATGTAATCTCTTTGAGTTGTTACAACGCCAGCATTCTTATTAGAATTTTCGGTGTTCCAATACTCATTTTCTCCATCTATTAATTCTTTAATAGAAAGATCCGTGGTATTACTTTTTCTTACCAACTCTCTTGTGTATCTATAAGTAATATACTTTTTGGCAAGGTCATACTTACCAATGGACATTAACTTTTTTTCAATTATATCCTGAATGTCCTCAACAAGCATTCTTTTTTTGCCAAGTTTTTCTATGTACTTAATAATATTTTTGATTTGAGTTCCTGATGCTTGATCTTCATCATCAACCTCTAAATTAGCTTTCATAATAGCATTTTCGATTTTTTCTGGGCAATAATCAACTATGTGTCCGTCCCTTTTAATTATTTTCATGTTGTACTCCTTCATCTACTATAAATATTTTACAATACAAATATACCACATTTGAATTTTAATGTTTTGTTGCAATTGCAACATTTTTAAAAAAGTGTTATCATTTTTATAGGAGGTGTAAAATGCACAAACTATTCAACAAAATAAGTGTAAAGCAACAAGTAAAATTATTAAAATTATTAGAAACTAGCACTTTGAGTTTTAAAAAAGGCACCGTTATGTTATCAGCCATAAAAGAAAATATTATAGGTGTAATTTTAGAAGGCTACGCACAAATCGTAAGAACTGATTATAACGGAAACCGAACCATAATAGAAGAACTTGAAGAAGAAATGATATTCGGATCTACCATCTCATCATTATCAAGCGACGAATGTGAATTAATAGCAAAAGAAGATACCAAGGTTTTAATAATTGACTATGATTTAATAATAGAATCAGAAAATAATACGTATTCGTATTATAACCAGTTTGTTAAAAACCTACTTCAAATAACAACCGACATAATTGATGAAAAAAACGAAAGAATAGAAATATTAACAAAAAAAACAATACGTGACAAACTTCTTGAATACTTTAATATATATAGAAAAAAACATGGTTCAAACAACATTTATCTACCGTTTAGCCTAACTGATCTAGCAGATTATCTAGCGGTTGATAGAAGTGCCATGTCAAGGGAATTAAGGTATTTAAAAGAAGAGGGCTTTATCGAAACAAAAGGAAGAAAAATCACCCTACTTTACGGGTGATTTTTTAAACGAATTTCAAAAATTACTATTTATATTTATAATCAATAATTTTTAAGTACAAAACTAAAATCTTTCTATTTTTTCATGCTTTTACATACACCAAGAACGTCAGATTCAATATCATCTTTAAACTCTCTTATCAAATTTTTATTCTTTTTAAAAGTATTAATATTCTCTTCAAACGTTTGTATAAAAACTTCTTTAGAAACACCTTTCATTTTGCTTACCAACGTTAAAAAGTTAGGTGTTTCTTTCATGTCAAATGTTCCGGAATCAAAAACATTAGAAAGTGGATAAGATAAATTCATACTTCCTTTACCATTAACCAGTTGTAATTTTTTATTATTTTTAACAGATAACAGCGCACTTAAAGAAGCATCATATACAAAGTGACTATTATTATCTTTATTAAGAACTAAATTAACAGGATGATGATAAAGAGCTCCTTGTATCATGGGATAAGAAATCTTGTGCTTTACCAACTTTGGTTCATAATCAATTTTCAATTTTTCATAATCTAGAAGAACTTCTTGAGAATAATTTTCAAACTCCATTTTTGTAAGAAACATTTCTAACATATCACTTACCGCGTAACTATCACCACAACCAAGCATTATCATTTCTGCAGGATATTTATTTCCATGTTCTTCAAGATGAAAAGTACCATCTTCAGAAAATACTCCACCAAATAAAAGATACGTGTATAAGTTACAACAAGATAAAGCATCGTTTATATTTAATTCTTGTGATAATTTTACTTCTTTTTCTATTATTTTATTTAAGTGTCTTTCACTTTCCAATTCTTGCTTATCAGCGTATGGTTCTATAAAATGTCTTTGTGTACGTATGTTCATAGTATTTTCCTCCTTTGTTATTATATATTAGCAGTCTATTAATTCAAAACAAACAAAAAAAATCAGGATAATTAATCCTGATTTTTACTTCTTTTATCTTTTATTTCATTCAGTAATAATTCGGTAAACATATCCTTATCAACCGAGTACGTTTTATTAGAACCATGTCTTCTATAACTTATTAAATTACCATCTTTTTCTTTATCACCTAATATTAATATAATAGGAATTTTCTTGGTTTGAGCATCCCTCATCTTATAAGATAGTTTTTCTTCCCTATCATCTAATTCTACTCTTATACCCTTTTCTTTTAGAGTATTATACACTTCATTTGCATAGTCTAAATGATAATTATTATTAACTGGTATTACGCTTACTTGAACAGGGGCAAGCCAGGTTGGAAAAGCGCCTTTGGTTTCTTCTATTAAGAAAGCTGTAAACCTGTCAAACGTTCCAAAGATTGCTCTATGAAGTACCACTGGCACCTTTTTTTCTCCTTTGTTATCAATGTATGACAAATCAAAACGTCTTGGTAGTAAAAAGTCTAATTGGCAAGTTGATAAAGTAACTTCTGGCCCAACCGCTGGTTTTACCTCAACATCTAATTTAGGACCATAAAATGCCGCTTCTCCAATAGCCTCAAAGTAATCAACTCCTAGTTCATTTAAAACTTCTCTTAACTTGCTTTCTGCTTCATCCCACATTTTATCATCATCAAAATATTTTTCCTTGTCTTCAGGATCTCTAAGCGATAATCTAAATTTATATTCTTTAATACCAAAATCTTTATAAACATCTAAAATTAAACTAACAACCTTTTTAAATTCTTCTCCTATTTGCTCTGGTGTTACAAAAAGGTGAGCATCATTTTGGCACATACATCTAACACGTTCAAGGCCTTTAACAGCTCCTGATGCTTCATATCTAAAATCGGTCGCAAACTCACCTATTCTAATAGGTAATTCCTTATATGAGTGAAGTTTATTTTTATATACTAACATATGATGTGGACAGTTCATTGGTCGAAGCACAAACTCTTCATCGTCCACCTTCATTGATGGAAACATATTTTCTTTGTAGTGATCCCAATGCCCTGATGTTTTATATAAATCTACCGTACCTACACATGGTGTGTAAACATGGTCATACCCCATCTTTTGTTCTTTTTCATATATATAATTTTCCAGTTGTTTACGAATTATTGCCCCGTTAGGAAGCCAAAGAGGCATTCCAGCGCCAACCAGTTCATGACTCATAAATATTTCTTGTTCTTTACCTATTTTTCTATGGTCTCTTTGCTTTCTTTCTTCCAACTCTTCTAAATGTTTATTTAAATCATCTTCGTTTTCAAAGCAGATACCATAAATTCTTTGAAGCATTTTATTTTTAGAATCACCCTTCCAGTACGCACCTGAATGTTTTAAAAGTTTAAAATATTTAAGTTTCTTTACGGTATCAACGTGAGGTCCCCTGCATAAATCGGTAAAATCACCTTGCGTATAACAAGAAATAACAGTATCATTAGGATCCATTCTTTCTATTAAATCGATTTTATATGGGTCATCTTTAAACGTTTCTAAGGCATCTTCTTTTGATATTTCATGCCTTACAATTCTTTTTCCATCCTTTGCGATTTTCTTCATTTCCTTTTCTATTTTAGGTAAATCCTCATCCGTTAGAGTTTTATCACCTAAATCAATGTCATAGTAAAAACCATCTTCTATAACAGGTCCTACCCAGAATTTAGCTTCTGGATACAAATGTTTTACCGCTTGTGCCATTAAGTGTGCACAAGAGTGATTTAAAACGCTTAACTTGTCATCTTCTTTTATATTAATCATAACTTATATCTCTCCTTATCTGTCTTATCCTTTTTTGCTTTCCAGCTTTTTTTCTTTTTGTTTCTTGTTTTCTTATTTTATGAATAATTTTACTATCACTATAAAAAACAAAAGATTTTAATAAATTATATACTATATCATCATATTTAAATTTTTCCATTAATTCAAATATATCACTATAAGATAAATTAAGATTTCTTATATATTGATACTTCAAATTTATGTTTGTATTTTCATCTTCCAAAAAATCAATTAATACTTTTGTAACCATAACCCCAAACACCTTTCCTAACACCTAGATTTGAAAGTTCTGATGTTAAAACCACCAATTTTTTCATAGTAATAATTTATTAATGTTTCTATATTTTTATACATTGTACTTGGTTTTTGTATTTCAAAACATCTTATATATAACTTAACAAATTCATCCTCTGGTAATTTAAAAACGTGATACTGCCTTCTGAAAACCTCATCTGTTAATATTTTATAAACCTTGGTTTTAGGTAACTTCGGTATACTTAGATACTCCGAGTACGCATCGTAAACAAGCACCAACAGATTATAATATATTAAATTAAACTGTGGATTATTTTCCTTTAAACAAACTTTTAATTCATCTAAGTAATCCCATATATGATAATTATTGTTATCTAACTTACTCGTTTTAATAACGTTTAAAGACCTATCAATATAATCAAGAGCTATATTTTGAAGTTCTTTAACACTTCCGTCTAAATCATATATTACTTTACCATACGCAAACATATTAATAGTACTTAAATTGTTTTCATCAAATTCATCTTCCATGTATTTTTTTATTTTCCATACGGGATTCATAAAATATTCTATCAAATAACTGTTTGAATCAACGTTTCCTCTTTCTTGATAATTCACATCGTTTTTTAAGACCAAATAAACGTCAATATCAGAATATTCGTTTTGGTTCCCAGCTGCGTAACTACCACAAAGTAAAGCCCCTACAACATCATCATTATCTTCATATTTACTTAAGAATTCTTTTAGCGCAAGTTTCCACTTTTCTACCAAATAAATCACCTTCTTTCAAATAAAAAAAGATGATACCAAAGGAGTCTATAAGACGGTACCATCCTTAATTTAACTTAATTTGATAACGTGTTAAAATAACACGGGATTCTCTTTCGAGTCCTGCTCCAAGGTAGTAATCATATAATCCGTTTACCTAATTTCCATCATCATAGGCTTTCTATAAAACTTTTTTACATGACCATGTCCTTTTCATCACTTTTATACCAAAATAATACTACAAAAAACATTTTAAGTCAATTAATATTTCACCTTAATTTAGACATAATAAAAACATAAATTTATTTTATAATTTAAAAGGTGATTAGACGAAAAAGAATACAAAAAAAATTATTATTATTTTAGCAGCAATCGTACTAGCAATAGTACTATACGTTATCATTAATAAAGTGTATGGCTCAAAAATAAAAGAAAAAGTAAACGACGTTTCGTGGCTTAGAAAAAACGTAACAATTACGGAGGATTATAACATCGGATCCAGTATATTATCAGTTAATAAAATAAGCGACATCGATATTTATAGTGATAGCTACCGAATGGTAATTGAAGAAAAAATAGACGAACTCACAAACAAATCTTATGATTTTAAAAACCCTCTTCTTATATATAATGCTTACGGAACTAACACATCAAGCATTAACATGTATTTTAATACTGATGAGGAAAGCTATATAACATACACGGTAAGTGTTGATGACGAAGACATAGCTGATTATACAAAAACGCCATATAATGGTGGAGAAAATAACCTAACAAAAAAACATGCTTATCAAATAACTGGATTAGTAGCAGGAAAAATGCAAACCATAAAAATAAAGTTGTATAACGCTAATAACGAAGAAATAGAAACAAATACGATAAATTTATTTATGCCAGAATCAAGCGTTGACGTAAAACTTGACGTATCTGATGGTGAATCTACCGAGGCATTAGAAGATGGATTATACGCTTTACTTGGTCATGACAAAAACTTTAATTCAAACATATACTTATATGATAATGATGGTGTATTAAGAGGAGAAATACCACTAAATTCTTATAGAACGGATAGAATATTACAAATAGATGGTAATATGTTATACAGCTACACAAAAAGGAAGTTCGCCCTTGTTGATAGATTAGGTAAAGTTGTTAAAACTTACAAAATAGATGGTTATTACATGCACCATGATTATATATATGATGAGGATAATAACAATTTAATCATACTTGCTAATAAGGATGGCGCTGACACCATAGAAGATAGGGTCATAACCTTAAATTTAGACACTGGCGAAACAGAAGAAATTATTAACATGCAAGATTTTGCAAAGGACTTTTATGATACGGCCGTTGCACCAGAAGACGGAAATACCTACGGAGGAGATGAACTTGATTGGGTACATCTAAATAGTCTTTCTTTAAACGGAACCGATTTAGTTTTATCCTCAAGAGAGTTTAGTACGATATTCTGTATTAGTGATGTTTATGATAACCCTACCTTAAAATATGTAATCGGAGACCCATCAATATACGAGGGAACTTCTTTAGAAGAGTATGCTTTAGCTAAAGAAGGAGACTTTATATCACAAGCAGGACAACATACCATTACCTATCAATTTAATGAAAGTTTAGGTACTGATAAATATTATCTTATAATGTTTAATAACAATTATGCTGGTTCAAGAACAAGACCTGATTTCAATTGGGATCCGTTCGTTGGGGCTGGTGATTACAATAATGGTGATGCATCAAAATATTATAAATACTTAGTTGATGAAAATAACAAAACGTTTACCCTAGTTGATAGCTTTGATACGGATTACTCATCAATCGTATCAAGTGTAGAACAATTAGATAAAAACATCGTAACATCATCAGGAAAAGATAACTCATTTAGTGAATTTGATGAAAATCACGTACTTATAAGAAAATTCAATTATTCTTCTAAAAAATATGCATATAGAGTTTTTAAATACAACTTCAATAATTACTGGTATTATTAAAAAAGGTTTTCATAATTTTGAAAACTTTTTTTATACTCTATTATTCTTACTTATCATTTCCATATCAATTGTTAACTGTTTTACTCGTTCTATTATTCTAACTGCTTTTACCCTTTCAGACTTATTATTAGAAGTCAAAGAAAGATGTTCCTCTAACTCCTTTATGTTTAAATTAGAAGTTATAAAAGTCGGAAGATCCTCTTGCATTCTGTATTGTAATATTGTTCCTAGTATTTCATCCCTACTCCAACTAGTTACCGTCTCAGCACCTAAATCATCTATTAAGAGTAGTTTTGCATATTTAACCTCATTATATTTGTTTTTAAATTCATCACTAGAACTTGATGAGTAGCTAGCTTTTAAACTTCTTAGGTATTCAGGAAAATACACAATGGCACTTTTAATTCCGTTTTTTGCTAATTCGTTAAACATTGCTGCTATTAAATAGGTTTTTCCACAGCCAAAGTTCCCATGTAAATATAGTCCCTTTTTAACATTGCCTTTTTTATAATCTTTCACGTAGTTTAAAATCCATTTTATTACTTCTTGCCTGTTTTTATCATCGGTGTAAATGTCTTTTATTCTTGCATTTTTAATTTCTTTAGGAACTTCGATACTAGTTACGTTCTTTTGAAAACTAGTTTCTTTTAAATACTTGTTTTTATACCTACACGCAACATAAGAAAAACTAAGTTTTCCATCACTTAAAACAGGTAAATAACAATATCCTTCCATTTTATTTTTACATGATAAAAGATTTTTACATGATTTACAATTTTTATATTCTAAAGCAGAATCTTCTAACGAGGAGGTATACTTCATTAGTTCATCATCGCTTAAGTTTATACTTTGAACCAAACTATTAAACTCCTCATCCTTTTTAGCTTCTTCAAAAGAAATCTTTAATTTATAATTTAAATCTTTTGCTTGTTTTATCGTTTTATTAATATTTTCCATAATAACTCCTTTTATGAAAACTCTTTTAGCATATCTTTAAGAGACTTTTCTTCCTCACTACTGATTTCTTCCTTCTTTATACTTTGATTAAACCATTCTGGCAAAACCTCTTTATTTTGAGATTTATTTAAGCTTTTAACATCAATTATCTTTTTTGATTTTTTATATTCTTTTTCAGCCTCTTTCATCGCTTCTTCCACGGTTTCTATATTAAGCCTTTTCCATTGTGAAGCAATTGTCTCTAAAAATCCCCGAGTTAATTTTTTGTTGTTTATTTTCAAAACATAATCAATTAAAACGTTAACAACTCCAGGATTCAATTTAAAATCACTCAAAAGAGTTTCTAATAATGATAAGTCTCTAGAAGATGGTTTTGCACCATTACTCCTTCCTTTTAAGAAATTATATGGTGTAGTATTTTCAAAAACATATATCATTTTTGCTCTTTTATCCGCTGCACCAACTGGATTCTTAAGATATTCAGGCTGACTTTTATAAACAAGCGAAGGGAGTTTGTTTTGGTTTTCATATTTATAATAATTTCTTACGTTCTTTCTTAACAATATCTTATCAATAAGTCCATTTTCTTTAATCGAATTAAGAATTGGCCCTTTCATGTCGCTTGCATCCATGTTATATACGAATGATAAGTTATTAATCAATTCTTTTACTTCTTTACTAAAAGTTTTATTAGTTATAACACCATTAGGTACCAAAGAAATTAAAAGATCAAAATCAAAGGCGTTATCTATCTTTATCTCACCAGTTTTATTGACCCTTAAATCCTCGTTTAAATTATCATAAGATGATGATGGTACACTTTCAAAGACTTCATCAAACGTACTGGTTAACTCCTCATAAGAGGATAAATTAATTCTTGGAACCTTAAAATATTTAAGTAGGTTTTCATATTCTTTTTTACCAACGTTATTATATAAAACTATGTTTAAAATCGGATGGTTAAAAAACTCAGAAGCTGATATCGGAGAAAACATTTCGTATACATAATTATTAACGTTCTCCTTTTTTACAAACGTCTTTAAAAGCCCTACCGCTTCTAGCTTTTTTCTTGCCGTTACAATAGAATCCATTTTTATTCTTAAACTAGTCATTAAATGATGATGAGTATACTCATTACTTAAAAGTTCCGTTTTATCTAAATCAGCCCATAACGTGTAATAAAGACTAACCGCCATACTACCGATTATTGGTTGATAAAGCATACTAATTATCTTTCTGTCACTTTCGTTTAAAATCGTACGGTTTACCACTACGAAAGTGTCCGCTGGTAAAATACTAATTTCTTTCATAATAGTAAACCTCCTTAAGTTATATTTTAATTCATTTTTAAAGTTATTTCAATAACTAGCAAAACAAATATTGAATAAAAAGTATTATCATTGTATAATATATTTGAAGGAAGCAGCTTACTAGTTGTTTTCCAAAAAGTTTTCTGATTGAAGAACAGAGCTAGTATTTACCTGGCTCTGTTTTTCTTAACTATTATATAACAATCACTATGACTACTATTATAAGTAATATGACGATTAGTCTTGGTGTAAATTGTATTTCAAACTTAAACCTCATAAGCATCACCGTCCCTTCTTATTCAAAAAGAAACGGAAAACAAAGCTAGTATTTTTTTACTACTTCCCTATACTTATAATTAGACATAACTTTTTAAATTCCCCCCTAAAAATAATAAAAAAGCTAAAATTAATTAGCTTTTTCGGCTTCAATAAACTTATAACTATCCTTATCTACTGAAAACTTAAACGTGTATTTATCTAAGTTATCTTGGTACTTTTTATATAATTCTTTATCTTCTAATTCAGAATCTGTTAAAGTAACCTTTGTTCCATCTTTTAAAGTTAATACATTTTTATTAGTACCAATACTTTCAGCAAAACCTATTACAACACTTATATATAATTCATCTTTTTCTATATAAGAATCAGTAACCCCATATACTGGCGTATAACCACCATCACCACATTCACACGAAAGCCATACATAAACGTTTTTATCTTTAGAATAACCATATAAATCTGTAAATATTCTGTTTATATTATCTTTAACAGCATTATTTCCATCATCAAATTTACTTTTATACGTTTTATTAACATCATCATATGAGTAATAATCTAATCCGTCTTCATCATAACATACCCCATTAAAATCACCATCTTCTACAAGCCAAGAATGCTGATCATCTCCTAAAGGGCTTATGTTATATTCAAAAAAGTCTTTACATGAATAACTGCTTGATTTTGTTTTCG